>CAZFTG010000015.1:27676-31109 GCA_964522205.1 uncultured Thermoproteales archaeon | reverse complement strand
ACACGCTACTTTCAACATTTTGTCTAACTTAATTTAAAAGACTAAGCGCTTATTAACAGTTAGGGATATTGAGAGATGAGTGGGTATGTAGGTAAATTCTATACTTACTGTAAATTACCGTAAGTATAGATCTATCATAGCTCTAAAAAGAATATCCTTACCGTAATGGAACTCTTAACCGTTAATGAACCGTTAAAGACAGTAAATATTCCTTTACAGTTAATTAACAGTTAATTAACCGTTAAGCGAACTGCTAATTTACAGTATTGGCATCATTACTGTAATGATATCTTTCACCATTACAGTAAACGAATAAAAAGTAAAGTATATATAGAACCATGCAATATACACATGAAGTGATAAACATGTTAATACCTGTGAGGACTAGTAAAGTAAGTTCAAACAAACGACAGGAACTAGTCTACATTCCAAAAATGGCAGTTAGAGTACTGAAGCTCAGAAAAGATACGAACGTTGCAATATACATAGACACGAAAGAGAACTGCCTAATCATCAGACCAATAGAGATAGAAAATAAGTGAGGTGAGAAAAAATGCCTAATCCCCAAACCCCTAATAGTAATGACCTCTTAAAATATAAAAACACTACGACAGAAAAGAGAGAAGTCATATCCTACCTAATCGCATTTGGTAAAGGCTATTCAGTAATCATAATCGAAACACCATCAGGATTCTTCCTAAGACTAAAACAAGGAGACCAAAAGGTAAACCTACAATTGGACATACTCAGGCTGCTAGAAGCAACAAGCCGAATAAGAGAGAGGCTGAGCAGAGTTGTCAAGGCCTAGACAAAGACTATCAAGGTCAAGAGGAATATTCTTGAGACTACCAATAGAGCTTGTAGAAGCACTAGAGAGTATATCAGAAGACGTAGGACTAAGAATAACCGACATAATAAAGATATGCATAGCAGAGAAGCTAAAGGATCTAACAGAAAACGAAGAACTATCAACATACTGCAGGTTAAAAGTGATAGATGCACTAATAGAAGACTTGAAGAAGAAAGAAGAAAAAGCAAGGAGAACATGGAAACAGCTAGCAAGATCACACCCACACGCATACCTACTCCGAAACATAGACATATACTCAATCAAAGACCGAGCAAAAATAGAGAGAATAAGAGAACTGATCAAAAACAAAAGACTGATCTGTCCTAGGTGTGGTGAGAAGGCTAGTGGGATTTACGAGAAGGAGGTAAAGGGATATCGTTACTTGTACTGTGCTCATAAGCGTAATGGAAAGATTAAATGGTGTTATATTGGTAGGGTTGAGAGGTTACCTAACTTTTCGAAAAGAGTTTGGAGGAGTGCGGGGGGTGGGATTCGAACCCACGCAGCCCTTCGGCAGCGGATCTTAAGTCCGCCCCCTCTGGACGGATGGATCTAGCCCTTTGTCCTGGCTCGGGCACCCCCGCGCTATAGGTTTACCTTCTTCATCCTAGTGACAACTTAGGGGATTATCCTATTCAATACTATCCTAGAGTCTCATAAACTTTATCTTCATACCCACTACCGGAATGAGTACTAACTTCCTCAGTTTTAAGATTTCTAATCTTTCATAAAATATACGAGGATTCTCCTTGCTTAAAGACTAAAATATCATGTTCTCTAATACTTCGGAAAACTTTTTCGTTTGCTCTCCATAATTGATGGGATACTTATGAGTAAAACCACGATAGCATGTGTAATCTTACTAGTATTACTTATTCTAAATATCTTCTTATTGATAAGCACGAAGAGTGAGCTCGATCGTATAGGAATGGAATACAGAGTTCTACTCGATAACTATCATAAGCTTAAATCATCTCATATAACACTTATAGAAGAATACAATAAAATATTAAGCACTCTTAATAATCTGACTCATAATTATGAGGAGATCAAAGCTAAGTATAATAAACTATATGAGGAGTATCTATCTCTTTTGGACTCATATAATGAGTTAGCGTTAAATAACACGTATTTGAGAAGAAAAATCTACGAATTAGAGATTGAGAACTCTGATCTACTATTGAAGCTTACTTATTTTGAAAATCAGACTCTCTACAGGGATCCAACATACAGAGAGCTTATGAAATTCCTGAAAGAGGATACTACAGATGAAAAGGAGTATATAGAGGGAAAGTATACATGTGAACACTTTGCCGCGGATCTTAATAATAATGCGGAAAGAAGGGGTATAAGGTGTGCATTTGTGATCTTACACTTCAAGAGTGGGCATGCACATGTAATAGTGGCCTTTAAAACTATCGATAAGGGAATTGTGTACGTAGAGCCACAGACAGATGACGTGGTGAAAGTAGGAATTGGAGTAAGATACTTTAGAGATAATGGCTTTGAGTATCCAGGATTTGATGATACTATTGTGGAGATTGTAGTAGTGTGGTAGGTGGAATATTAGACTCCTAGAGACATCGAAAGGCAATTAATCATGGTTTCTATTAAGACTACGATGGAGATACGGAAAAACGGAGGGATCATGATAACCTTTAGAGGTAATAGAATTCTCTTCGATCCTACGAGCAAACCTACTGTTAAACCCGATATCATAGCTATAACTCATGCTCATAGAGATCACTATAATATAAGTGTGCTCAGGTACTTGAAGGGTACACCAACACTCCTTAGTAGACCCACACTAGAATTGATGTTTCCGAGGGGTATACCTAAATGGTTAAATTATGTGGAAGTTTACCCTGGAGCTGAGGTTGAGATAAGTAACCTAAGGATAAAAGCTGAAGAGGCTGGTCATATAGTAGGTAGTCTCCAGTTTGTAGTAGAAGACGATCCAAGAATAGTTTTCACCGGAGATTTCAACCCAGAATTTAGGATAATACTCGCACCGGCAAGAATAGTGAAATCCGATGTACTCATAATAGAGTCCACATATGGAGCACTACCATACCTATTTCCCGAAAGATCTAGACTTTATAGAAGATTACTTGAAATAGTCAAGAATCTCCTGGAGAGTGAAGGAAGTGTAATCATTGGTGCTAGATCACCTGGGACAGCACAGGAGATAGCAGCCCTCTTATCCTCATCACGCCTCGGAACCACCATATATGTAGATGAACGCATCTATGAACACTCTATAATCCATGCTAAATACGATAGAGTAGGCCTACTAGTACAAAGGTTTGAGTTCGATGAGCCCCACGATGTACTAGTGACTAGACTTGGGTACTCTACGAAGTTCTCGGAGAGATATAGTGTAGTAACATGTACTGGATGGATGGCTCAGAGTAGCGACGAAAAAGCACTTCCACTATCAAGTCATGCGGATCTTCGTGGACTCTTGCAATACGTGAAGCTTTCAGATCCCTCGGAAGTGATCACAGTCTATGGATTTGCGAGAGAATTTGCAAGAATTCTTCGAGACCTAGGGTTTAATGCTAGGTCTCTCTGATTGGTACT
>CAZFTG010000015.1:2358-27576 GCA_964522205.1 uncultured Thermoproteales archaeon | reverse complement strand
TTGCAAGAATTCTTCGAGACCTAGGGTTTAATGCTAGGTCTCTCTGATTGGTACTATGAACTCGTTCAATTACCTAGAGACTATTAAGACATTCTAATCGAACATACCATGTAAGCATACTGTAGACTGTGGAACCTAGTAGTCCTTAGATACTCTCCTCGGTCTCTGTTCTCATAGGAGAGGTAGTGAATCCTAAGCTTTTCTCTCCTTGAAGTAGAGATAGAATAATCTTCTACCTAGGGCTAACTCTCCTTTCAAGAGGACATATGATGAAACTCCTCGCAGGGAATATAAATCTCCAAATAGTTAAAAAGAGAGGTGGAATGGAGGTAGGGGGTCTGATGAAGTGTGCACGAATGGGCCTTAGCTGAGGCTGTAATCGAGACTGTATTAAAGTACATTTCAAATACTGAGGGGGATATTGAGGCATGTATTGAAGTAGGTGAACTTCAACAGATCGATCTCGATATTTTCAAATATGCACTAGATAAATTAAAAGAGGAGAGAAATATACCAAATATACACTTCAGGATAGTAGTTATTAAGGCGCTTTTAAAGTGCCGTAGGTGCTCCTTTGAATGGACTCTAGATGATATTAAAGAGAGTCTTAATGTAGAGGAGCTTGAGGCTGTGCACTTCATTCCTGAACTCATACACGCACTACTTAAATGTCCTAGGTGTAATTCTATGGATTTTGATATAGTAGAGGGGAGAGGAGTTAGAATAGGGTATCTGAAGACTGTAGGTGGTGATAGTGGATCCCAGACCAGCACTAATAGAGAAGAGAATGAACACTATTAAAAGGAGGATACTAGTTGCTAGTGGTAAAGGAGGTGTTGGTAAGAGCCTTATCGCCACTACCATAGCTCTCTTCCTATCAAGGAATGGATTTACTACGGGACTTTTAGATTTGGATCTTCATGGTCCTACATGTCACACAATACTAGGAATAACTCCTATGTTCCCAGAAGAGGATAGGGGAGTTCTACCTTTGAGACTAGGAAACCTCAAGTTCATGTCAGTAGCTTTATATGTAGCGCAGAGACCATTACCACTTAGAGGTACAGACCTTGTAAATGTCATAAGGGAGATACTGGCTATAACAGTATGGGGAGAGCTGGAGTTCTTGATAGTAGATCTACCTCCAGGTCTTGGTGATGAGCTACTGGAAGTACTAAGATTGATCCCATATCCAGAGGCGATCATAGTGACCACACCTTCCAAGTTAGCGGTAAATACTGTGAAAAAACTTCTACATCTCTTGAAATCCATGAGAATTCGTATAATAGGTGTGATAGAGAACATGAAAACCGAAACTTCAAAACTCGAATATGTGAAAGATATGTGCAAGGAGATGAGAGTAAGATACCTAGGCAGTATACCGTTTGACCCTGGTCTGGAGACCTCGCTTGGAGACCTCAGAAGTCTCATGAGTACGGTTTTCGGTAGGTCTATCGAAGGACTACTACCAACAATTATCGAGTAGAATAGTTCCAGTAGAGAGGATTACTCATAGAAAAGTTTAAAGTTGAGGCTTCTCCTGACTATAGTAAGGTGGTACTAACGTCTAGAAGGTTGCCCAGAAACCCCAAAGGTGTTGTAGCATTTGAAGTGAACGACTTTGCTGAGTCCTTCATGTTCGATCTCAAGAGTTCTGGCATAAGGTTCCCTCGCTCAGATGTTGTAAATGACTATTTGATGAGAATAAAGGGGTATGAAATACTGGACACTGCTGAACTCATGATAAGTGATAGAGTAGGGAGCTTAGCCCATATGACTCAGGTATGCTACTTCAAATCTAGAATAATCCTCTGTAGGATCTATCTAGACCCGACAAATCACGAGTTTATCAGATACATACTGTTCGTGACTTTAAATAGAGGACTAGCTAGGGCTCTCTCTGAGCGTTTAGAGAAACTCGGATGGAAGAGAGTTCTGCTATTTGATATAGCACGGAAAAGGGAGTATAGTATTACTAAATACTGAGTCTATTATACTATCATAACTAGTGCAACCACAGCGCACCCGTATATACCTTTTGGTACATCTAAGGTCTCTATACGCATTTTCACAGATTCTACTTCTATACCTCTAGCCCTACCCATATCCTCTATCATACTCTTCAACTTTCTACCTATCTCTTCAACATCGGTATTACCGTGTGCCTCTACTACAAATCCACACTCTTCTTCTCTACTATTATACCAAGCCACACCAGCACTTATGGTTTCTCCTTCTCCCTCGGCCTTTGCCATCACCACAAATACTATGGATCCAGGAGGAAGTTCTACTGGCTCTATTTCTTCAGCTCCAGGGGGTATTATTGATGAAACGGGAACTAGATTGTAATTACCTATTCCAGCATCCAGTAGTGCTCTGTCATAGGCATTTAGAGATGAGACTTTACTCAACCCCTTACCCGATACTACGAAGTATTTCTTAGGTAGCAATATTCTCACACCTAATTCCTCATTATATCCTGCAATATAACAGTTGTCGTTCTATAAAAAGGGGGATGAGAGAACCTAATCTACAATTTGTGTTGTCCACTTTCTATAACACTCATAACCTTCTCTACAGCCTCTATTATGGAGTCTATATCCTCTTCTGATAGTAGTGGATTAACGTCTATGTTCACTGCTCTTCCTAAAATCTCAAGAGACTGGGAACACATGTCTCTACTATATATAACTCTCTTTCCATAGTAAGGACATGTAAATGGACATCCTTCATGAGTTAATGTTAGCCTCCTCATTAGTACATCCCAATGGTAATACACATGAAGATCTTTTCTCTCCGGGTCGAATAGATGTACCGCTCCCACGTTCTCAGCGTTAAGTGCCTTAGCAAAGAACCTAGCCTTTCCGAAACTATCGAAGAAGAGTATAACCGCTAACCCTACTTCTCCTTCAGGATCCACTGGAGTGTGTAGCTCTATTCCATCTATCTTACTTAACCCCCTAAGTAATCTTTTCTTATTCTCTCTCATCTTCTCTATTATCATGTCTATCTTCTGGAGTTGAGCTAGTAGAACCGCGGATGTGAGTTCACTCATTCTGAAGTTTATCCCTGGATAGGGATCAATTCCAAATCTCACATAGAAAGGTGCATCATGAAAAACTGCAGCCCTTTTATACATATCATCATCATCTGTCGTCACAGCTCCTCCTTCTCCGGCGGTAATTACTTTATTCAGTTGAAAGCTAAAGGCGCCTACATGCCCTATTGATCCTAATTTTGCACCCTTATACATCCCTCCACACGCTTGCGCTACATCTTCGATCAATATCAGATCATGTTTCTCAGCTATTTTCAGTAGAGCATCCATATCACACTGAAAGCCCCTCATGTGAACCGCAATAATAGCCTTAGTCCTATCTGTAATCTTATTCTCAACATCTCTAGGATCTAAAGTTAAAGTTTTGTTGATTTCAGCAATCACAGGAATAGCCCTAACGAACATTACAGCCATAGGATCCATTACCCAGCAGTATGCGGGGATTATGACTTCATCACCGGGCCCGACCTCAGCAGAGGCTAGAGATGTTATGAGAGCTGCAGTACCTGAAGTAACTCCTAGAGCATGCTTGACTCCGATATACTGAGAGAACTTCTCCTCAAAAGTTTTGGTCTTATTTAGTAACTTAGGACCATAGAATCTAAACAGAGATTTAGATTCTATTACCTCCAGTATCTCTTTCTTCTCTTCCTCGCCTATGAAGAGAGCTCCTGGAAACATAGGTGGAAGAGGTTTTTCCCTAACGGGTTTTCCTCCATAGAGTGCTAGTTTTTCCACCATACTCCCACTCTTTCTAGATATTAATGCCTATAAACCTATCCTAATGGGGGTTCTTCTATGTAGGCATATACTAGATCTTCTCTGTTCTCATCGAAGTATTTTCTCACTCTTCCTCTCCTCTCTAATATTCTTAGAGTTCTATACAGTATGACTGGTGCTATACTCATATTCATACACCATTTGTAGATCTCGGACTTGGTAACAGTACCCATACTACGTAAATAATCCTCTACTCTGGAGTCGAAATCAATCTCTTTTCTAGTAATCTCTTTTTCCTCTAGAAAATCCATAATAGAGGCATGAGTGCTTCTTTTCGACTTCCTCTCCTTTACCATACTTCTCTTGTTCATAGATGAATAATAGGCTATATTTATTGTCCTTAAAAATTAATTTGTTAATTACATTAATCACAAATGATTTCACTCTAATCTCTCGGCAATATATTTTAGTACCCCCCTTATGATTTTCCTAAGGAGAATGGTAAGAATATGCGAGCAATCTTTAGAGGGGCATGTCCAAATTGTGGAGGAGAAATAGATGATGCTAGACTTAGTCTAGCTGCTCCTTGTGAGAAGTGCCTCCCCATGCCTATAGAGGAGATAAAAAGCATTTATGAAAAGCTAGGGAAGAAGGAGTTTAAGAGGCACGTTCTCAGCTATCTTGAAAAGAGCGGGAAATTACAGGCGTATAAAGATATAGTTCAGTTGGAGGATATGGTAGAAGTACTGAACAACTACTTTAGAAAGGCGCTAAATAGCGAAATGTGGAGTGCACAGCGCTCATGGGCTAGAAGAGTGTTTAAAAAGAGAAGCTTTGCTATACTAGCCCCTACTGGAGTGGGTAAAACTGTTTTCGGAATACTACTCAGTCTATTCCTTGCAGACAGGGGAGAGAAATCGTACATAGTCCTACCTACAACACTCCTCGCTAAGCAGGTATGGGAGAAAGCGAGGTTATTCGCGGAGAAGGTGGGGAGTAAAGCTAGAATACTAGGCTATCATGGAGGATTAAGCCATAAAGAGAAAGTAGAATTTAAAGAAAGACTCTTAAAAGGCGACTTTAACATACTCATAACTACATCCCAGTTTCTAGCGAGGAACCTCGAGATATTGAAAAATATCAAATTTCAATTAGTATTCGTAGACGATGTAGATGCATTACTCAAATCATCTAAAAACATAGATAGAGTACTCATACTACTGGGCATCTCTGAAGACATAATACACTGTGGACTAAGGTTGATAGGACTCAAACGAGAAATAGCGTACAGGATCTCCAGAAGAGAGGAAATCTCAAAGGAAAGATTTCTTGAAATAAGTGGTTTGAAAAGTGAGATAGATAACTTTATCGCTAAAAACGATATAGGAGTACTCATAGTATCCACTGCAACAGGGAAGGTAAAAGGACAAAGAGTTAAGTTATTCCGAGAAATCCTTAATTTTGAGGTAGGATCTAGAGCAGAGTTCCTAAGGAATATAGCCGATATCTACGTCATGAGTAGTAAAGAGAGGCTATTCGAAGATACCCTAAGTCTCGTGAAAAAGTTAGGAAAAGGAGGTCTCGTATTTGTACCGGTAGATGAGGGAGTAGAGACAGCTAAAAGACTAGTTGAATACATGAATAAGAATGGTGTTAAAGCGGCTTTAGTATATGCTAAGGAGAAGAAGCCATTGGAGAGCTTCCTCAAAGGAGATATAGACGTACTTGTTGGAGTAGCAATATACTACGGCCTACTTGTCAGAGGCCTTGACTATCCAGAGGTCATAAGGTATGCTGTATTTGTAGGAGTGCCCAGGTTTAGATTCTCAATGCTTAGATTAGAACCTAATCCCCTTAGGATGTTACAACTACTGACCAATATAAGGGAGCTCTTAGTAGGTGAAGATGCTAGATTAGCGGATAGACATATAGCCTATTTAAGAAGAGTACTTACAGATCTAGATCGTCCTAAGTTAATGCTTCTGTTAGATGCCATTAGCAAGAATGTGAAGCTAACAGGATCATTAGGGAGGGTACAGGAGAGGGTATATACCATTCACAACTTCATTAAAGAACTCGTAGGAAAAGAGTATGTAAGGAGAAAACTTAGTTCACTTCCATATGTATCCATAGAGGAAGTGAAAGATGATATATTTATAAAAATCCCAGATGCGATGACATACCTTCAGGCGTCTGGTAGAACTTCGAGAATGTTTGCAGGTGGTATTTCCAAAGGGATTTCAGTTGTAGTAGTCGACGATAAAAAACTTCTTTCTGGTCTAATAAGACAGACCAAGTGGTATAGTGAAGACGTTGAATGGAGGACACTAGAGGAAGTAGATATAGATAAGCTGATAGCCGAGGTGGATAGGGATAGGGAGGTTATAAGGAGTATCCTAGCTGGAAAAGTGGTAAAAGAGATAAAAGAGCCATTAAAGGTAGCACTTCTACTCGTAGAGTCTCCAAATAAGGCTAGGACTATAGCACACTTCTTCGGAAGACCCTCTATAAGAAGACTAGGAAGGTATCTTCTCTATGAAGTCGGTACAGGTGACTATTTACTTGGAATAATAGCTAGTGGGGGTCATGTATGTGACCTGGTAACCAGACAAGGAATAGACGGGGTCTATAAAGTAGATGGAACTTTCATTCCAGTTTACACAAGCATAAAGAAATGCCAAGACTGTGGTGAGCAGTTCACAGATGAAGATGAGGGAAGAGGAGAATGTCCAGTATGTGGATCTAAGAGCATATTTGATAGTGCACATACTGTTGATGCTATTAGAGAGTTCGCCCAGGAAGTAGATCTGGTGGTCATATGTACAGATCCCGATACCGAAGGAGAGAAGATAGGATGGGATCTAGCGACACTCCTATCACCCTATGTAAACGATATAAGACGAGCAGAGTTCCATGAAGTCACTAAAAGAGCTGTGATAAATGCTCTAAATAATTTAAGGAGTATGGATATAAGACTTGTGGAAGCTCAGATAGTCAGAAGAATTGAGGATAGGTGGATAGGTTTTGGTCTAAGCAGAAAGCTATGGGAGAAATTTGACATGAAGACCCTATCGGCAGGTAGGGTCCAGACTCCAGTACTGGGATGGATAATTGAAAGATATCGTAAACATCTGGACAGCATCAAGAGAGTATACTTTGTTAGACTTGAGAATGGGATCATCATAATGCTAGATAATGTAGAGGAGAAAGGAAGAAAGCCTAGGGAAGTGAAGAATGAGCTTAAGGGCTATAAGGCCATTATAAGCAAGCTTGAAGAGAGAGAGGAGATAGTGAACCCACCACCACCCTACTCAACAGATTCTATGCTAAGGGAAGCTACTCAGAGACTTAGAGTAGGAGTAGATACTGTAATGAGGATAGCACAGGATCTCTTCGAGCTTGGTCTTATAACCTATCATAGAACTGATAGCACGAGGGTCTCTCTAACTGGAAGAAATATAGCTAAAGAGTACATAACTGAAACCTTTGGAAAGGAGTACTTTGTGGGAAGAGAATGGATGAAAGAAGGTGCTCATGAGTGTATAAGACCTACGAGACCTATAGATGCTGAAAGACTCATGGCACTAATAAGAGAGGGGATAATAAGACCAGTCAGACCACTCACGAGAAGACATTTCGTACTCTACGACATGATATTCAGAAGGTTCATGGCAAGTCAGATGATACCTTCAAGGGTTACCAGAGCGAAGTACAGAGTAACTATAGGTCCGTATTCTAAGGACATAGAAGGATACTCAAGGATAGTTAAAGAAGGGTTCATGAAGATTTATAGGACTATCAGACTGTTAGAAGGACTTGAAGAAGGAGAGTACGAAATATACGAGGTAAGGTATAGAAAATTAGCCACCACTCCACTATACACTCAGGCTGATATAATAAGGCTCATGAAAGAGAGGAATATAGGAAGACCCTCAACGTATGCAAAGATAGTCAGGACTCTACTAGATAGAAGATATGTAATCGAGACTAAGAATAGGAAGCTCGTTCCCACTAGTCGAGGTATCGAAGTGTACAGGTTCCTTACGAAACACTATGCGCACTTAGTCTCCGAAGAGAGGACAAGGGTTGTAGAGGAGAAAATGAGAGCTATAGAAGAAGGAAGAGAAAACTACATGAAAGTGCTACAGGAATTCTACGAGGAAATACAGAGAACACTATGAACAAAATATCCGAATATAATCTCAAATTGCTATTAGAGGAGCTAGGTAAGTACAGCAGTAGAATGGCAGGATATTATGAACATTTGCAGGCTTATAATTTCATTAAGAATCAACTTAGTGATTATATACGAATTGATTTTAATGAAAAGAAAAGGATTATGAAAAGTTGGCTATGTGAGTACTCGACTCTATACTACGAAGATGAGCATATGGAGATAGAGCACTATCCACTAGTAATGTCGCCCTCGGGGAGTGTGCTCGCAGATACTACAATCCTAAAACCATACTCTAGTTTAAATAATCTAGATCGCAAAGTGGTTATCGCATTTTGTAACAGTGCTAGAGTTCGTAATATGCTCTGTAGAACTGTCCATGAGAAAGGAGGCTTAGCACTAGTATTTGTTTCAACTACACCGGGTTTCTATGTCAAAATTACTCGTCTTAATGATTGCAGTATACCAGCTATGGTCACGAGCCTTGAACTAGGCTTAGAGATAGCGAAAAGAGGTGGTAGAGTATACCTGTACCAAGAAACTAGAAGACCGGTATCCAAAGTCGTTGACCTAGTTGCTGAGCTAGGCGGAGGTCTTGATGAAGAGATATTGATATATTCACATTACGATTCCATTCCATACTCAAATGGTGCAACAGACGATGCTGCTGGTACTGCTGTACTACTAGAACTCATGAGAGTGTTAAAGAATGAGAGACTTAGAAGGCCCATTAGGTTCTACTTATCGGGTTGTGGAGAGTTAGGGGGTTTTAAACAGGCAAAGGAGAGTAATGATAAGCTGAGGATAATAGTAGACTCCATAGGTCTATTTTACACTAAACTTAGTGTACTTACATCAAATGACCTAGACAAACGTGTACTTGGGTTAATAAAAAGTATTACAAAAGAGTTTGATATCGATCTAAAGGTAGGCGAATTTAAAGGTAAGATCATTTTGATTAGGGATAAACACAACATAGTAAGACATACGCCTGAGGATACGATAGATAAAGTAGGAATAGTGAAACTTAGGTATGCTTGTAATTTCCTCTATACCCTCATTAAGGAAGTGGATAGTATAAATTTTTGATAGAATATCGCTATCATGAACACGGAGGTCATGTATATGGTCGCTAAAAGAGCACTATATGTAGGTAGGTTCCAACCTTTTCACTTAGGTCATTTAAAGGCACTCAAATGGATTCTAGAGAGAGAGAATGAGGTTGTGGTATGCATTGGAAGCCCTCAGTACTCATTTACTAAGGACAATCCCTTTACTCTAGGAGAGAGAATCGAAATGATATGGGCAGTCCTTAGAGAAGAAGGATTAACAGATCGCTGCATAATAGCTTCGGTTCCCGATACTTATGAAAGTCACCATCTATGGGTTCCACTGGTACTTAGCTACTGTCCTAAATTCGAGCGTGTTTACACAAATGACGAAATGAGTAGGATGTTGTTTACGGAAGCTGGTATAGAAGTACGAAGTATACCCTTCTTTGATAGGGAAATCTTATGTGCTACTAGGATAAGGAAGCTAATGGCTGAGAACAAGAACTGGAGAGAATTTGTACATCCAGCAGTGGCTAGGGTAATCGATAGGATAGATGGTGTTAACAGAGTTAAGCGAATACTCTCTATTCAATGAATATGTTTTCTGGTTCAAAGCCAAGTTCAACGAGTAATTTTCTTACCCTCTCTCTGTGATCTCCTTGCAACTCTATCCTATTGTTCTTTACGGTACCTCCACAGGCAAGCTTAGTCTTTAGCTTTGTAGCTATTTTTCTGAGGTTTATACTTTTTGCGTCGATGCCTTCAATTATAGTAACATCTTTATGCTTACGCCTTCTTTCAAGTCTAACTCTAACCATAGTCTGTTTCTTCCAAAGTTCCTCCTCAGATATCAATTCTTTAGGCAATCCAAGTATGCTAGAGATATCCCCTACTACATCTTTCCATTCTTCCATACTTTCCTTTTCTTGTACCCATATAATCTTATAACCCTTTCCCTCGATCTGGGGACTTAGCTATGGAGTTATCGAGGATTTTATAATCTCCTATGAGATTAATAATTTGATTTAAAAGATAATTAATCCACGTAGCGTAGGATGAAATACTTAAATGTTGAATATTGTGGTTGTAGAGGAATACACGTAGCGTAGGATGAAATACTTAAATTATGTAGGGTATAATTCTATTCTTGGTGTAAGTTATGAGTTATAGGTGTCGATTTGGAACACCTGTACTGAATAAATTTGGAGAGAAAATATACATTGATCAGATGACCGTGGAGGAAATAAAGGAAAGAGTGAAGAAGAATGACATAGTCATGATACCATGCGGATCCATAGAAAACCATGGACCAGCTGCACCTGTAGGAGAGGACTCATTGATAGGTACTTACATAGCCGAAAGGGTAGCCTATGAAACTGGCATTAGTATAGCACCACCCATATGGTATGGAAGCCACCCTTCACATCACTATGGTATGATAGGTACTATTCCAATAGAGGACAAGCATGTGTACATAGGATATGTGAGATCTGTAGCTAAATGGTTAATACATACGGGGTATAAAAAAGTAGTACTGTTCAACTCACATGGTCAGGAATATGTACTTCCAATAGTAAAAGACGACTTAATAACCAAGGATAGAGTAAAAGCTCTGGTAATGGTAACATCATGGTGGGCTTGGATTAGAGATCTCCTAACTAAAATAGGAGAGGAAATAGCACCTGGTGTGATTATCGAAACTCCCTTTATACACGCTGATGAAGTAGAGACTAGTGTGACCATGTACATCGTACCGGAGCTGGTCAGTAGAGAGATGCTGAAAGTATCCAAGGCGGATAAAATGGTAGGCGTTCTGCGTGAAAAGCATGGTGTGTATGTGGATAAAGCAGGTAATGTCTTTGGAAAGCCCTTTGGCTGGTATGATATCTCACAACTACCAGAGGTAAAGTACTATCCTAAAGGAGTAGTTGGTGATGCAACTAAGGCTGATGAGAAGAAAGGAGAGGTACTAGTAGAAACCGCGGTAAAGAGGATAGTAGAGTTTATAGAATGGCTGAAAGAGAAATTCCCTCCAGGAGTAGTTCCAGATGTGCACCTACCTGATGAGGTCTTTACATTTTAAAAATATTTTTTTATCCCCCTAACCATCTAAGTCTTTCCAGTATGTTATCTAGTTGAGCTGTGAAAACTCCAATACAGTAGTCACTAACTCCTCCTATCCAGAAAAGTACCTCCTTATATTTGATCAGGCCATCTCCGAATATTACGAGAGGTCTATCACCGTACTCCTCCTGAAGACCCTGAGGTGCGAGCAAGTAATCACTAATAGCTAGGAGTTCTCCTTGATCATCAACTAGTGCTATTCCATTTTTATAAGATAAATCCTTCTTCAGAACTGCATGCCAGCCCACTAGGTATTCATTCGTCGAGAGTTTAACCACATTTGTAGACCATCCTACTTTAATCTCCCATTCCTCTACTGGAAATACTGGCTCTAATGAGCTCTCTTCGATAGTGAGTTCGCTAATATCAGCTTCTCCTCTCCAGCAGATATGCTTTTTCTCAATTTCTGGTCTAGTCAGTAGTATAGCCTTCTTCCCATAGATCCCTACTATAGTACTATCCTTATTGGATTCTGGTATGAACTCTTCTGTTCCGTTGACTATCTTAAAGAATCCCTTTCTTATAATACGTCTTGACTCGTCTAGTTCTGCGAATCCAAGGACATCTTTTCTATATAACTGCTCCTTTCTATAGCAGTATCCCTTGCCTGTGTAGAGGATAAGTATTTGGTTTTTAAATGAATAGACTCTGGGATCTTCACATCCTAGAAACTCCCATAATAGCTGAGGCCACAGTATTATAGTCGTACGTACAGGCTTATTTAGAGTTTTCTCAAGCACTTCGGATATTCCTACTTCAAAAACGCCTATACTTGATACATACTTGTAGTAATCGAATATGAGTCGAGGAAATACTAAAATTTTATCTTCTATAAATAGAGCTCCTGGATTAAATACAACTACAGGTGACCGCTGAAAGTTATCTACTGTGATATCGCTTGGTACTATGTAGAGCCTTCGTTCAAATATATCCTCTAGTTTAGGCTTCCTAAGACCAATCATGTTTTTAATAATATTGTGTTGCTTTCTCGCCAATCTATGCTCAATATTCATGTTTGGTTTAAAATTTAGGAGTTTAAAAATATAATCTCTTTTTCTATAAACAGGCCATTATTTTACGAAGGTATTCAATAGTAGCCCTAGTAGCAGTATCGGGATCAGGGATGGGTAATATCTCAGCTGACAGATAGTTTTTATATCCTATATCCTTCAATACACTGAGAATAGACTTGAAATCTAGATGACCCATTCCTGGCGCCAAACGATTACTATCAGCTACATGTACATGTGCTATTAATTTCCCCGCTAATCGTAAGGAGTCCTCAATAATAGGTTCCTCAATATTCATATGAAATGTATCCACTAGTAATCTCAGATTATCTGAAGATACTCTATGCACCATTTTTAGTGCCTCTTCTACTCTATTTATCAGTCGAGTTTCATATCTGTTGAGAGGCTCTAGTACTAAGGTCACTCCTCTCGATTCTGCTGCTCTACAACATTCTCTCAGACTCTGCTCCAGAGTGTTAAAGGCTTTATCCGTAGGTATATCTTTACACTCTCCTCTTATCAACCCTATTACTACAAGTGCATTTAATAGTTCAGCTAGTTCAATGTACTTTTCTAGTGCCTCTATGGCCTTTCTCCTCAGAGAGCTGTCTGTGCTTGTTAAAGACCACTTATAGTGTAGGTACGAGAGACCTGTACTTAGAGCGGGTACTTCAAGGTTGTAATCCGCTAGTATCCTCTTCAAGTGCCTGATATCTACTTTCCAGGGATTTGGAAATGATAATTCAACTCCCTCATAGCCCATAGTATATGCCTTTCTTATACAGTCTTCTAGCCTACCCTTTAGTGCGATACTCTCGAATACAGCTTCTTTAATGCTCACTACCATTGAGAGTTTAAACATTGAGCTCACGGCTTTATAGTTATCTTAGCATCTATTCTCTTAGTAGATCTCTCAAGTGCTTCTACTCCCTCTGATAGCCTATATCTCCTCGTTATTATCCTGGTCATGTCTATTTTTCCAGAAGCCATTAGCCTTATAACGAATGGGAATACCCAGTGACCACTGTGCCCTTGACTACCGAAAATCTGAGATCTTCTAACTTGGAAGTACTCTAGCCATACAGGCGCCTCTACATCAGCTCTTCCAATCCATGCTATCTTACCATTTATCGCCAGACATTTTTCCATCTGTGGAAGCGTTGCTTTTGGTGCACCAGCGGCCTCTATCTGCATATCAGCTCCCCAGCCACCTGTAACGTCTAATATCTTCTCATAGGGTTGTATACTCTTAGCCTCTAGATCCCTTGGGTTGAATACATAATCAGCACCCATCTTCTTTGCAAGCTCAAGTCTCTCTGAGACTACTTCAAAGGCCACGACCATTCCAGCACCAGCAGCTCTTGCTAGTGCTATACATGCCAATCCTATGGGACCACAGCCCCATACTACTACGTATGCTCCAGGTTTAAAACCTCCAGCTCTCACAAACATGGCATTGTAAGCTACGGAGGTAGGCTCTACTAATGATCCAGCTTCGTACATCTTATCTTCACTTCTATACGCATCAAGTAGTCTATCTATCTTCCAACAATACTTTGCTGGTACAACCATGTACTCAGCAAATCCTCCATCCTTTGTAAAGCCCATTTCCTCTAGATTTACACAGTGATTTGGTAGTCCACCACGGCAGGGATCACAGACACCGCACCACCACATCTCCTCACAAGTAACAGGATCTCCGGGCTTAAGCTGGTTTACCCCACTACCTACCTCTATAACCTCTCCCGAGAGCTCATGACCTATTACTACTGGTAGTGGTCCTACTAGTCCTGGATAGAGCATATAACCCTCTTCATCCTTTTCATACATGTGAATGTCACTTCCACATATTCCACAAGCTCTTATCCTCAACAGGACTTCTCCGGGTCCTGGTTTAGGTCTTTCTATATCCTCTAGTTTTACAGTGGTATTCTTCCAAACCCTACTTCCATGATGGGCTTTCTTGGTTCTCTCTTCCTCTGGAGTGGGGACATAGTCTTTCCTAGGCACCCATTCCCCATGTAATCTTAGGGCTAACATACAGTATCACAATAAGCTACTAGTAAATTGATAAATAAGCATTATCACATATCGGCGTGGATAAGAGGTAGAGAACCGATAGGTGTTGAAAGAGTTTTTCTCATGACGACAACAGTAATACCTAGAAGATTCACTCTCCACGTAAACTCTCTTCTCTATTCCAATAGTGTTATTATGGGTAGTGGTATGAGAGATGTTTAGAGAATATTTAAAATATATTAGGACTCTGAAAATTGAGGATGGTAGTATGAGGAAAGTGGGTATTGGTGTCGTGGGTTTGGGTAGAATAGGTAAACTACATGCTGAGGTATTCCACGCAAAAATCGAAAGAGCAAGACTTGTAGCAGTATGTGATGCCTATGAAGAATTAGCCAGGAAAGTGGGAGAATCTATGGGTGTTAAGTGGTATAAGGACTATGAATCTATGCTCAAGGACCCAGAAATAGATGCTGTGGTCATATGCACACCTACATTTCTCCATGCTGACATGGTAATACAGGCTTTAGAGAACGATAAGGATGTATTCTGCGAAAAACCACTTACAGTCACCTCGACTGAAGCTAAGGAGGTCTTTAAAAAGACTCAAGAGAGTGGAAAAATAGTCCAAGTAGGCTATATGAGGCGGTTTGATTCCGCATTCTCACAAGCTAAGGAGAGAATAGTAAAGGGTACTATTGGAAGACCCTTGATCTTCATAGGCATCGCTAGGGATCCAGCTCCTCCACCTGGATGGGCTGCTGATCCAAAGCTCAGTGGAGGAATATTCTTAGATATGCTATCACATGACTTCGATATGGCTAGGTGGCTAATGGACTCTGAAGTCGCTAAAGTCTATGTAAGAGGGGGTAGCTATATCTATAAGGAGGTAGGGGAGAAAGGTGATCTAGATGTAGTAGCTATAAACTTCGAGTTTAAGAGTGGGGCATTAGGAATAATACACGGGAGTAGAAAATCAGCCTTTGGCTACGATTTAAGGACAGAAGTCATGGGCACTGAGGGTACAGTCTATGTAGGATGCTCACACGATCCCCTATTTTCAGTAGGGACTAGCGAGGGCCTAACGTTTTACGGAATACAGTGGTTCTTCAAGAGGTTCTATGATGCATATGTAGAAGAGGATAAACATTTTGTGGAGTGTGTAATTAAGAACCATAGACCATTAGTTACAGTACTAGATGGATTGAGAGCAGTTCAGATAGCTGAAGCTTGTTGGAAATCGCTGAAAAACGAGAGGGTAGAAGAAGTCTCCCTAGATTGACTGAGCTCTTGATAATTTAGATGATTTTTTAATATTATTTCACATCAGCAATCCTGCAGATCTATAAGCCATTAGTAAAAGAGTGATAATTTAAGACTAAGAGACTGCTAGGTCTTCTCATTCTACTGAACTCCAATAGGTCTTTAACATATTCCCATATATTATGAATTGTTTATTCATTAAAGACTGCCTAGTAGCTCAAAGGCAATTTTGAAGGTTTACTATTTTAAGCTGTGTAGGGGCTAATTAAAATAGTCCTTTTTATTAGTATGTACTAATGAAAAGGAGCATAGTCTAGACAAGGTAATAAGAACTATTCTAAGTGGAGAGGGTATATATGAATATTATAAAGCCTAAAAACATAATAGTAATGGGATGAAAGTTGAGTGATTTAAACTATGTAAAGTGGAGAGATTTGCCTACTGAAGCTCGTAAGTATAACTTTGTTCCAAGCCTTCCTTAGTCCCTTACTCTTTACTTGGTACTTAATCCTAGTCCCTCCTTGCCTTAAAATGAAGCTGGAAGAGCTCTTTTTAGTTTGTCCTTAAGTTCCTCATATTCTAAAAGTAGGGTAAGCCTATTGAATTAAAACTTAATTGCTACTATCTATCCTATTAGACTATCTAGTTAAGGAGCATAGAACTATTCCGTAAAGCGGATACTCCATGGATTTTAGTGAAAGTGCTTATAAGCTCTAGTCCAGGTCTATGAACGGGTAGGATACTACATGGTCAGGATAGGTTTCATAGGTTGTGGAGGTATTGCTAGACTACACATGTCCAATCTAGCAAGGATTGAAAACGTTGAGATAGTAGCACATACTGATGTGGATATCAAAAAGGCTGAAGAAACTGCTAGACTCTATGGAGGAAGGGCGTATTCTAGCTATAGGGATATGTTGAATAAAGAGGATCTGGATGCAGTATACGTATGTACTCCTCCCTTTGCACATGGCTTTGAGGTTGAAGTAGTTGAAAAGGGAGTTCACCTCTTTGTAGAGAAACCAGTGGCTATGAAAATTGACGTAGCTAAAGAGGTACTAAGGGCTATTCAGAGATATGGTGTAATAAATTCGGTAGGCTACATGCTAAGATACCTAAAGACTACAGAGAGGATGAGGAGAATGGCTAATGAGAGTACTGTAGGTATGGCTCTAGGCTTCTACATAGATAACTTCTGGGTATCACCTAATCATTGGGTTCTCGATAAGGATAAGAGTGGAGGACAATTAGTAGAGCATACAACTCACGTATTTGACCTAGCGAGGTATGTAGTAGGCGAGATCGACACCATATACGCTGAGCTTGATAATATACTGTTAAGAGATATACCGGGCATCACCATGGAGAACGAGGCTGTAGTGCTAATGAGGTTTAAGAATAGAGCTGTTGGAATGATTGCTGCTATATGGGCTAGTAAAGATACACATAAATTCATTAGACTAGAGGTCTACGCCAAGGACTATGTACTTGAGCATATGGGGAGAGACTTGAGAGTATACAGAGATGGTTACATAGAGGAGTATAAAGCTAGACTCGATCCCTACTTTGAAGAAGATAGGGCATTTATAGAAGCTGTGAAGAAGGGATCAATGGAACCCATAAAGTGTACATATGAGGATGGAATGAGGACGCTAGCAGCTACTATAGCAGCTAATGTAGCCTATGCTGAGAAACGTATAGTTAAGTTGCAGATCTAACACTAGATCCTTTTTCTGGTAGTTCCTTTTACTATATTTCATAAAATATCTGGAATTCTTGCATTAAGGGATACATAGTTCATACAGTCACTTGGTTCCCACCGATAATAAATGAGATCATTACTAACATCAATTATTCAATTATCACTTTGATCTCTCACTTAGCCTATAAGATCTTAAAGAGATCAGAACATTTTATCGAGGCTAAAGACCTAACATATTTAATTGTGGAGAAGACTAATGAGGAAAGTTTCATCATAGGTGAAAGAGCTAACGGAGTAGTCAAAAATCCGAAATCGATCTATACGATTTAGACATTTCCTCGGGATGTAGCTATAGCTCTTCGTGTACACGCTTGCCTTCAGCGTACACTAGCAGAGGATAGCTCTCTAGGGAGAAGGGATCTCCATTCCATAGTATGAAGGACGCCCACTTATCCACATCTAAGGTTCCAAGTACATCATCAATACCTAGAATCTTAGCATTCCTCAGAGTTAGTATCGAGATGCACTCCTCTTTACTGGCTCCAAACCTTCTAAAGAACCTCATTTGAAGGAAGAGGTTTCGCTGTAGCACTACAGGGTGATCGGACATAAGGCCGAAGAAGGGCTTAACTCTTAGTAGTTTCTCTATATTCCTCCAGCTCTCATGTTTCAGCTCAACCTTGTAGGGAAATGCATCGATAGGTCCGTAGACTAAGGGTACCTTCTCTTCCTTTATGACTTCGAATGCAGTCTCATCATGTAGGTCACATCCATGTTCAATGGTCACATCTAAACCGAACTCCTCTTTAATTCTAAACAGTGCTAAAATATCATCTATTTTATGAGCATGAACTCTGAGTTTGATCTCTCTCCTTAACACGGGAAAGAGCGCTGAAATATCGGGTTCTACCTCTTCATATTCTTTCTTCCCCTTCTCTACAAGAGTCATCTCATTTCGAGCCTTTAGTAGTACCCTTCGTAGTAGAGTGAGTGCTCCCATTCTAGTGAAAGGTCTCGTACCCTTCCAACCAGTTGTACTCCTGGGGTTGTAGCCCAGAGCAGCTTTAATTCCTGCATACCTTATAAAGGCATCTCTCGTGCTCTTCGAATAGTTCCTAATCACTACGGCCTTCCCTCCTATAACATTACCACTACCTGGCAATACGCAGGAGTACAGGACTCCTTGCTCTATAGACTCTTTGAATGCCCTATCATCCATATAAATAGAGTCCAGTGCGTCAGCAAGCGATATTATTGAATCCATCTTCTCATTAGTCTCTTCCTCGGCTGGTGGTTCACTACTCCTCCTCATACCTATGTGTGAATGCGCATCTATAAAGGCGGGTGTCAATACTTCTCCCTCGGCTACTATTTCACATTTTGGTCTTTCGCGACTTATGGACACGATTTTCCCTGTCTCCGCATTAAAGCATAGGTACGCGTTAGGTATAGGAGGTTCGGGTCTTCCAGTGTATATTAGCTTGGATTTTACCGCTAGCATGTATTCAATAATGTAAAGTTTGCTTTAAGTACTTTCAGTTGATGGAGTAAACTTTTTATCTTACAATATTACATACATGTAATGATGAGTACTAAAGGATTCGTAGATAAAGTGAAAGAGGAACTAGAGGGTTTCATAGAGGAGTTCAGGAAGAATCTAGAGAAGAAATTTGAGGAATACGTAGAAAAAGTAGAGGAATTGAGTAATAGAACTAGGGATGTTATTAAGAAGAGGGACTATAAGGCTCTTCGTGAGCTTATGAAAGATATTAGAGTGCTGAGAGAGGAACTACATACGGGTCTACGATCCCTAATCTTCAGAAATAGGATGAAATTCAGGGAACTATGTTGGAATCTCAGAAAAGAATCCTATAGTTTTATAAATTCTATAGAAGGAGAGGAAAGATCAGAGGTACGTGACGAGATAAGAAGTATATTTGAGGATAGTAGGGATAGAATTGAGGAGATAATCGAAGATTACAGGGAAAGAATGAGAGATCTATCAGATGCTCTGAAAGAACTATTCACAATGATAAAGTATCATTTCAGAATTTACCCTAAAGTCACAACCTTAAGTCCTAGATCTATAATGGTGATGAAAACCGACATGCTAAATGAGGTAGGACAATTTCTCGACATAGGAATGAAGAGAATTGAGGATATAATGGAAAGGCTTCAAAAAGCACTTAAATCAGCCTTTGAGATTACTCCAGAGGGGAAAGAGGAAAGCAGTGTAGTATCATCTATCAGGTTATCCAAGAGTGACCTAGAGATCATAGATTGTCTAGTAGAGGTGGGGGTCTTTAGAAGTAGAAGTGAAGGAGTAGCCTTCTTCACACATAAGGGAATAGAGGCTAGTAGAGAAGTACTCGAGCGATTGAGGGAGAAAATGAATGAGATTCGAAGGTTACATAGTGAAGTAAAGAAAGAACTTGAAAGCATATTTAAGGGGGAAGAGAAAGGAGAGAAACAGCCCTAGCTAAGACTATCTGCTCTTCATTAGCATTAATCGATAAAGATAGAGATCTTGTTAGTAATTTCTATGAGAGTATACTAATAACCTCTTTTACAGGGTTTTGGAATAGAAGTACGAAATATTTTTTACTTAGCAATAGAGCTTAAAAAGGAGTTCGATAATGTCCATAGTTGCTGAAGCTAAGCACGTGGTTAAACGCTATGGAACCACTATCGCCTTAGATGGAGTAACGTTAGAACTTAAAAGAGGAGAGATAATAGGCCTACTAGGTCCTAATGGAAGTGGAAAGTCCACACTAATAAAAATACTAATGGGATTCGTTCCTCCAGACTCAGGCTATGTATCCGTACTAGGCGTAAATCCCTACGAGTATCCTGACATAAGAGCAAAAATAGGCTATGTCCCTGAAGAGGTTAGGTTATATGAATCTCTAACTCCTAAGGAGCTCTTCGATCTAGCAGCTAGGATAAGGAGAACTGATGCGGATAAGTACCATAGAATGCTCGAGACACTATCTAATGCCTTTGGGCTCAGGTCAAAACTCCACAATTTAATAGGCTCTCTCTCAAAGGGCTATAGGCAGAAGGTAGCCATAGTACTAGCACTACTCCACGATCCAGAGATACTGCTCCTTGATGAGCCTATAATAGGACTAGACCCCGTAGTAGCCAAGGTATTCAAGGAAATATTAATGGAACTCAAGAGGAGAGGAAGGGCTATTCTCTTTTCTACGCACATTCTAGAGCTCGCTGAGGTCATATGCGATAGAATTGCGATAATACATAAAGGGAGGATAGTACTAGAGGGTACTAGAGATGAAATTGTAGAACAGGCCAAAGAGAGGGGGGCTCTAGAAGAGGCATTTTTAGAGGTAACGGGTAAGAGAGGAGAAATAGAGGAGATTGTGAAGGCTATTAGAGAGGAGATAGTATGATCGAAATAAGAGATCTTCTGTACCTGGTAAAAGTACTCTACAGAGAGACTGCTTACCTAATGATTAAGAGCACTAGACCTGCTATGAGCCCTAAAGAGGCTATCTCTAGGAGTAAGTGGATGTGGACTTTTAATATACTTTTAGCTGTGATAGTAACCCTTGGGCTTTCTCTACTCCTGGTAATTGTCTTCTATATTCCTATCCCAGGAAGAGTTAGTATTAACATTGAGGACTTACTCAGATCAACTGCCTTGAGCTATGTCGGATATATCTTCCTCTTTAGTTTTATGATCAGTACGACTACTTCCTGGATCCTTCAAGAATACGATCTAGTAAAGCCCATTAAATCACTACCCCTTAGTGAAGGAGACATAAGGATTTTAGTACTCTTAACAATCTCAGTTGGATCCATCCCTGTACTAATTATGCCATTAATTTATTCTATAGGTCTCGCTATAAGATTTAGCTCTATTACTGTATTCTTAACTGCTCTCTTCTACGGTATACTCACATTTCTACTAGCTACGGGTATACCGCTAATACTTACCTCTCATCTAGGTGTTAAACGTTTTACAGGATCTAGTTTCAAGATAAATATTCTAAGAGCACTTAATACTCTGATATATGTATTGAGTATGAGTCTAACGTACATCCTCTGGCAACTTTTAGGAAGAATAAACTCAGTCCTAAAGTACCTGACAAGCATAGGCGGGGGACTTAGGTATCTTACTGAATCCTTATTATCATTCGTATATCCTCTATCTGCATGTGAGGGAATTGTAAGTGGAGCAACTGGCGATGAAATGGCCCTTTATCACTTTGCCTTAAGTGTAATATACCTGTACCTAGCATACAGAGTCTTTAAAATAGGCAGTAGGAGATACTGGAGAGCACTTCTCCATCCAGAGTATATAGGGGTAGAGTTAGTCAAGCCTATTAAGAGAATTGCACGTTGGACTTTAGATCCTAAAATAGGTTTAATGATCAAAGATTTTAAGATGATATATAGAAACCCGAGAAGTGGATACTTATTTTTCTTCCCTCTGATATACTCGATACTCTTCATGATAAGTATGCAAGAATTTGCTGTGGAAAACCTCGCTTTTCTAACTATCTTCAGTGTAATCATGTATATTACTCTAGGATTCCTAGTATCATACGTACCTTATCAGCTACTACTAGTAGAAGGGGATAACCTTTGGATTCTTTTTGCTAATGGGATTAGGAAAAGAGATATAGCTATTGGCAAATCCCTACCTGTGATACTACAGAGTTTGATAGTCCTTACACTCTACGGTTATACCCTCTTGCCTATGGGAGTACCTGCTATAATATCCTTCATTTCTACAGGGGCTCTTTACTGTACAGCAACCGCCATTATAGTATCGACCATATGGACTAGGACTATAGGTCCAGAGACTAGAATGCTGAAAATGTCAATACCATTGCTCCTACTTACATCATTAATACAGATACTCATGGCAATTCCCCATATCATAGTATCTCTACCTCAGATATGCCCTCTAACCACTCCTTTACGCGTTTTCCTCTACCTAAGACTATTACCTATATCCGCATTGGAACTTCTAATAGCCATAATCATATGCAGGTCAACACTAAAATAGGTCTAACTTGTGATGATTTCGATAATGTTAAGTATTGATCTAGAGCCTCATAGCGGATTGTTGATTTAGCACAAGGGCTTTGAGCATTAAAAGAGTTTTGTACGAGCTTTAGGACCTCTGGTAAACTCTCCTATTTAGTGAGGCTTTTAGAAAACTCCTTTCTAAACATAACAGAGTAAAGAGCTTACCTCTAGCATAATTGATAGAAAGAAATCGACGAGATACGGCAGAGGAAATTAAAGAAGTCTTGCTCAGATCTAGATCTCTAGCTCTTACTTGGTTACCAATCCTTTCATATCTTTCTTCACCCTAGAAGCAACTACATTTTCGTCAACGTCTACGACTAGAACTTTCTGTAGTAGTAAACTTCTTGAAAAATACAGGCTTTATCCGTTTAACCGTCCTAGAACTACAAGTAGATTAGATAGATTCACAGTGGCGCCCGCGCCGGGATTTGAACCCGGGATCTGCGGCTCGACAGGCCGCCATGCTAACCGGACTACACCACGCGGGCTATAGTACCTGTCCTACTATGACATAGTACTTCTATAGGTACTCTAGTACTTGATCATCATATCGATTGATCCTGAAGGATATAAACATTTTGCGGGTATGTACTTTGGATACTTGTAGGTTCTCGACTAAAAGCTTATATCCTATTCAAGTAGAGAGAATCTACAGCATCTCCTAGAGCCTATGCACTCATATGCTTTGAACTAACTTAAGAGAGGAGGGGGATAATATCCCCAGTAGAATTAACATGAAGTTAGAGGTACTAGAAGCTTCTCTTTCGTCTGAATTCTAAACTATATCTTTCCAAGTAGTTTAAACAGTTTAATCATTTTAAGGATATGTTTAAATCTACTTATGGAACTCTCTCACGAGTACTATGAGATATGCTAGACGGAGAAAATCCGTAGAAATAAGTGCAGTAGCTATAAATGCAGCCCTGTACGCAACCCTAGGATATATGACGTATTTAGGCCTCTTTACACCAGTTATAGGCGTAGTTAGGTTCTGGCCTGCTGTGATAGTACCAGGTTTCTTCTCAGTAGTCTATGGACCACTGGTCGGAGGAATAGGAGCTGCTATAGGGATATTCATAAGCGACCTGCTAATCCACGGTAATGCTCTCTTAAGTCTAACTGTAGGGGTTCCTGCTAACTTTCTAGGCTTCTACACTCTTGGTGCTCTATCTAGAAGGAGACCTAGTAGGTTATTAAGCCTCCTCTCAAGGATCTTTCTAGTTGTCATTGCAATCCTATCTCTAAGGCTGCACGTATTAATCTCCAACTTCGACTCAACTATATCAATAGTGTTCGCAGTAGTCTCTATCCTAAGCTTGGTTGCAATCCTAATAGTGGATAGGCTCTATCCTGATCACCCTAACTTTGGAACTGCTGCCGTAGTTGGATTGGCCCTTGGAAGCGCTATAATAGGAATTGGAGTCTGGGCCTATAGTCAGTTCTTAGTACTTCCAACTGGAGAGATTAACCTCCCAATTCAAGCCGCTCTCCTATGGTTTTTATGGACTTTCATTACTGAAATACCATTCTTAGCCTTCGTAGTCCCACCTCTTCTTAAAGCCTTCTATAAGGCTTTTCCTTACTTTACACAATATGCTACTGCTCAGAGATAGAATAACAAGGCCTCGTGTGGTTAGTGGTACACTAGGAGATATCAGTTGATTTTGTCTGGATCCATTTTGCTGCACCTATAGCTACACAGTAATCACAGTACTCTGGGACTTTAGGTGTGGTTCCGAAGAGCCTACAGACATTCACAATACGGCTAGTTATAATTTTACTCTTCGCTAGTCTACCCACTAGTACTATATCTCGCTCTAAGTTATAGGCTTTAGCGGCAAGGCTAATAACTACCCCTATAACCTCGCTTACGAGGTTAAACACACCAGCAGCTATATCCTCCCTAGAGACGTCTTCACTCACGTTACCAAAATTTGATGCTGTTGCATCTGCTGGAATAACCCCTACAGCACCTCCTGCTATATCACCAACTGTAAGGTCTACTTTATGTAGATTACCCCTAGATGCCATATCCTCTAGGACTTGAAAATCCGATCTACCGAGTAAAAGTTTACCTAGCCCTCTTATCGTCCCCCCTCCCACTCCTGTTCCACCTATGTGCTCTATTTTCCCATGTCTATAAGCTACGACTAGTGCTGTACCAGTACCCATACTAACTACAAGGGCTTTGTTCTTCCCACTCAACATAAGTCCACCTATACCTATTGCAGTGATTTCATCCACTCTTACTACGGGGATATCCAACACACTTTGTCCAATAAACCTAGAGCCGGCACCTGAGAGGGCTAGGATACTAACCTCTTTAAGTGAACGATTTGCCTTTGTGAGAAGCTTTCCTAAAACTCCAGAAACAGCTGCAATAGGTTCAGCTGTTGGAATTGTACAGCGCTCTACTAACTCCTTATCTTCTAGAGCTACTGCCTTAGTAAAGCTTCCACCTATATCTACACCTACTATCAAGGCATCTCCCAGATTCTTTAAGTAATAGGCCTATAAAATGGATTGGTTCCACCTCTATGTGAGGGAAGTAATAGAGATCCCAATTTGATCAGTAGTAATAGTACTGATCAATTTCTAGTAGTTTACTCTAAAAGTTCGGAATTTCTGTCATCTGACCCGGGTCTGATAGGTCATTTTTCGAAGATTTAGGAATCCGACTTATAAATAACCTGTACTTAACTGATGTACAATACTATCTGGATAAGACTATTTTAGGAAAGAACTCATTAGGAAAGTGGGAAAAACTACTTCATAGTCTAACTGTTAGGCTAGTATAAGATTAACCTAAGGACAGGGTCAAGAGAAGTAAAAAGAATAACTTCCTTTTATGGCTCGGCTGTTTTACCCCTCATGAACCTTGACCCCTCCTAAGGGATGTTACAGACCTTTAAGAGCGTAGATTGGAATTTTTGAAGAAGAGGGGAAATTAGCAAAAGAGCTTAAACTCCTCCTCAGAAGATACTCTGCGGAAAAAGGGCGCATACTACTAGTAAATAAATTCATAGAGCTCTAATTCT
>CAZFTG010000015.1:0-2258 GCA_964522205.1 uncultured Thermoproteales archaeon | reverse complement strand
TCTGCGGAAAAAGGGCGCATACTACTAGTAAATAAATTCATAGAGCTCTAATTCTCGTTATAGCAGATATCAAGAGCCTCCTTAGGTAGCTTCTTCAACGATGCTTTTCACTTATTGGAAACTACTCTAAGTACAAGAATATGAGAAAGCTTTATTGCCGTGGTACATATCGTATGAATGGTGGGAAAATGAGCGTAGTAGTGGTCGATGATAAGTATAGAGTACACCTTCCACGCAAGGTTCGGGAAAGAGTAGGCATATCTAAGGGCAGTAGACTACTTATCATACCCTTTCATGAGGGTCTGATCCTCATAGCTCTGAAAGGTAAGAAGTTCGCTGGCTATCTCAAGGACTTTGTCTATGATGAAGAGGCCCATGAGGCTACCAAGTATTTATTCAGGGGGAGAGCCTAGTGCCAATTTTAGACACCATAGTCTTATTTGCAGCTCTAAGTAACGTGGATCCAAGACATAAAAGAGCACTATACTACATGGAGAAGTTAAGGGAGGAAGACTACTACATAGGTGCCACCGCCCTTATTGAATTAGATATAGTGCTCAAGAGTAGAGGATTTTCACACCAAGAGCGTATGATGATTCATGCTCTTCTCGCTGCAGACTATCCATACGCTAAGGTGAATAACCTATCGCCATCAACTCTATACCTAGTCGCGAAGATTGAAAAGGAGTATAACCTTGACTACTTTGATGCCTGTATAGCTGCGGAGGCTCTCCTACTGGACGGAATAGTCGTATCAACTGACAAAGCTCTTGACAAGGTATCAGGCTTAAAAAGAGTATGGTAGAGCTCCCATAATCTAATTATAGTTCTTCAGAAAGAAACCACGTTTCTAACCAGCAACCCAAGACTTAACAGAACCTAGGATCTACGATTTTAAATCCTGAAGAGCTTAGAAACTAGAACTAAGCATGAAATGGTCTAGTAATGGGTGTTTAGGGTTTAAATTAGCAGAGCTTCACCCAATACTCTTCGGCGTCTTTCAGGACTATGCTCCTCTTTCTAACCTTCTTGAATTCTTCAGGTGTGTATAAAAGCACCTCAACTGAAATTTCTAGTGGTAGGAGATTCCTTACAAGTACATATCTCTTCCCCAGATCTAATCCCCTGAACTTCGCTGATACCACTATAAGGTCAAGATCGCTGTCCTCAAGCCAATCTCCTCTGGCAAAGCTCCCGAAAAGGTATACTTCCACATCTTTATCAAGCACTTTCTCTACCTTAGTCAGAAATACTCGTAATGCCTTCTTCACTTCAATAGGTATTTGTAGTTTATCCAAGGCCGATAAGTCTTCCAACATATTTCACAACCTCCTCTGCAACCCTTAATAGACGTTCGGCAGTAGTTCTACTAATACTCTCCCAAGGCCTTTCGAGACCTGCATTAGGATATCTTGCTATTGTGTAGTAGGGTGTGAGCTCGGTAATACCGATTCTTAAATCTTCAGATATTTCAATGTCGAGTTCACTTAGAAGCCTAGTAAGGTCATGTGATTTTGGTGGTCTCTTCCTTCTTAATACGATGAAGGTTGCCTTCAATACCTTTTCAACAGCTTGATGAGCTGCGAAGAGAGCCCAATTGTAGCGCCTATTACTCAGTGCAGACTTAGCCTCTTCAAGGTCTACTAGTGCACCATCAAACCAGTTTCTAGCCTCTTCTCTGACCATAATTTCGACACCTAAATCAGTCTCAACTGTCTTTATTCACCTTGTATAAAGATATGTGCATGCTGATTTATAAAAATTCATATATTTGCTTATGGTGATGTCAAGTTAAGGTTTTTTATGTGCTCTTACCTCTTAGTGATATACTATGATGGACTAGTAGATTATACTCAGAGAGCGGACGGGGAGACGTAATTTGCAAGGTAATGCTAAAAAGCTTGAGGAGGGATAGCGAGGCAGGGCCTCTTAACTTCACTCTCGTTTTTCAAATCTAACCTGCCACTTAACCTTACCTGAAGTATCGCGTCTCAACGTTATTACAAGTAGCTTCCCCTCAATTCTTCGCTTGACTTCCGCGCCCTGAGCCATAACTTCCTCACAGAGGTATTTCTCACCATTCCATTCGATAAGAAAGCGTATTTCGTAAGGATCTTCCCCTACTAATAGACTCTCGCTCGTGATAGTTTTTCCATTCCATTTAAGGCTTATTACGTCCGGGTACCCCTGAGTTATGTGGCGGCTTGTACCTAAGAATAAGGGAAGGCGGTCTAGTGGGCGTATGCAAAGGACTTTGC
>CAZFTG010000014.1:0-32864 GCA_964522205.1 uncultured Thermoproteales archaeon | reverse complement strand
TCTGAGATCTATAATCGCCTCATTAATGTCCTTTTATTGGCAACCAGCGCTAACACCATAGATATTATGGTCAGGAAGAAGAGAACTACTATATCTGTTAAAGGATTAAGCAATGAATCGTAGCTATAGCTATAATTAATCAAATCCGAGAAGTAAGTTAAAGGTGAGATAAAGGCAAGGGGCCTTACATAACTAGGTAAATCTGATAACGGTATGAAGACGCCACTTATAAATATTAGCGGTAACCTGACGGCACTTGATAACATGACTGCGTTTGCTGGTATATCAGAAGGTATTGCTGAAAATAGCAATCCCATGAATGAATAGCATGATGAAGATATCGCTATTCCGAGGGCTAACGAGATTAAATTGCGTGGTATGACATTTAGGATTAAGCCAATAATTACCAGGATGGAAGAGATAAAAACGCCGAATAGTGATGATGCTAATGCCGTACCAAGTAATATAATGTATATGGTTATTGGCATGCTCAAAAGCATCTCTAAGGTCTTCTGTCTTGCCTCCCATGGCATTACTATGGGCGTAATAGACGATGAAGTGAAAAAGGAGGCTAGTGCTATGAGCATTGGCAAGCTCTCAGTAAATGAAAATCCCTTACCAACCACGAATGTAAGCCATATGAATAAAGGCATAAGAACTCCCATGACTACTGTAGGTCCCTTAAAGTAGTAAAGCTTCATATCCTTAAGACATAAAACCCATATTTTATACAAATATAGTCTAATCTCCTTAAATTTCATTCCGATTCCTCCTTATTAACCTTATGAACACATCTTCAAAATTCAACCCTGATGCTCGGAATTCCTCTATGTTAAGGTTATACTCTTTAGTAATACATATTATCTGATCGAGAACTCCCCTTAGGTCTTTTGATCTGCATATTATTGCCAATCGTTTTCCTTGGACTACCGTTTCATAGGAATCAAAATATTTCCTAATGAGTTCAATATCTACCTTCCTATCGAAGCAAAGTAAAATACGAGTATATTCCCCGAATTTTATCTTTAACTCCTCAGGAGTACCCATTGCGATTATCTTACCTTTATTCATTATAGCAACTCTATCACAAAGTATGCCTGCCTCATCGATATTATGCGTGGTTAAAATAATGGTCTTTCCTTGCTCCTTCAACTTCAGAAGGAGAGACCTTATCATCCTAGCACTCATCACATCTAATCCAGATGTCGGCTCATCTAGGAATAGTATGTCCGGGTCGCTCATAAGGGCCATAGCTAGCAACAGTCTTCTTCGCATACCTTTAGAGAGAGCTTTCGCTTTACGATTGCGAACTTCATATATTTTAAGCATCTTTAGAAGGCTTTCGGCACGCCTTACTCTAATCTCCTTAGGAACGCAGTATATTCCTCCGATAAGCATGAGATTTTCCCAGACCGTAAAATCTATATAAGGATTTGATATTTCAGGAACAACGCCTATAAAGCTTCTAACCTTAATAGGTTCTTCATGTACATTATATCCCATGATATATGCTTCGCCTTTATCTGGCGTTATTATGCCTATAGTCATGCGAATCGTCGTGGTCTTACCAGCACCATTAGGTCCTAGAAGACCATATATCTCTCCTTTCCTTACACTAAACGAAACTCCATCAACAGCTCTGATATTACCGAAAGACTTCGTAAGATCGTATGCTTCAACTACATCCTCTGACATACCAATCTACTAAGTCAAAGGATATTTTAAGCATTATCACAAAAATGAGGAACCATGACTACAGCATAAGGCAGTATAAGTCCGTTTCTTAGCTTAACCAACCTGTACCAGATCTTTAAGATTGTTTCTGGAGATCTTTCTACCGTCTGACGGCGTCTTTTTAATCAAAGACCTCGCTGAATCTTTTGAATAGTTTTTATATAGTAGAAACGCCATCACCAATTTAGTGTGTTCGCTTCTGGCCGCTGACTAGAATAAAATACAGCCCCTTTATCAAAAAGTGCTGGGCTCATCATGGAATAAGTCTTTTAATCATTTTCTCGGCATGCAAGTACGCTATAGCTAGTACCGGTTGAACAGCGGGAATTAACGCAGGGGCTAACGCCGCCGCAGGGCCGAAGCCGCAGGCGGCCATGGCTGCTGCAACACTCTGATTCTTTGTCATCGTGAGGAACATAATAGCTTGGTGCTCCCTGTACCTGATTTTAAGGAATCTGTTGACCATTAAGCCTATGAGCACCGTGGCAAGAACCACGGCGGAGTACGCCCCCACAATCTCTAACGCGCTATGAGGTCTCCTCACGATCAATACCGCCTTCCTTGAGATTAAGATGAAGATGAGGGTGAGCATCATCAGCACCGTGGCGGCTGAGAGATAAGGTTTAAGCTCTCCACTTATGAACGAGGCCCCCCTTCGCCTGATCAGGTAGCGCCGTACCAGCTGGCCTACGAGCAGTGGTACAGCCAATACGGCTAACACAGGCTTCACGAACTCCACTACCGGTACACTTAGAGTCATCATAGAGGCATATATGTAGAGGTAGGCCGGGATCAAGGCAATTCCTAGGACAACTAGTACGAAGACGTTGGCTGTCGCGAGCTCTAGATTTCCCTCGGCTAACATTACGTAGCCAAGGGATGCCGCCGAGGCTGGGGCAGTGTTGGCCACCAGGAAGCCTAGCTTGATGTCCGGGCTCGATATCAGGGACGATAGGAGGTAAGCCAGTAGGGGGGATAGAGCGTAGGCGTATAGGATTATCGTGAAAACGGGCTTAAGTTGCTTCAAGGCGGACTTCAGCTTCTCCCCCTGGAGGAGGATCATCGAGGGGAATATGGTCGCTGCTGCGAGTACCATCACAGAGCTCTTGAAGGTGCCTGAGGGAATCTTAGCGACTGCCGGGACTGATAAGCCTACTATCACAGCGGCTAGAGCGGTCACTATAGTACATAGTAGCATATATCTCCTGAGGCCCCCAGCCAGCTTCTTAGCGAGGCTCATAGTCGCACCACTTAGAGATCTGGACACTAGGCTATAAAATTTACTGACTAGTCAGATTGACTATATGGTCAGGAAGATTTAAATCATCTAGATTCAAGGTGTAATTGAATGAGGAAGCGTGGCGACGTTAGGAAGAAGATAGTAGAGGCGGCTATGCAGGTGTTCGCAGAGAAGGGCTTCTTTAACGCCACGACTGACGAGGTGGCTAGGGCAGCTGGCGTCTCGAAAGGCTTGGTCTTCTGGTACTTCAGGAGGAAAGATGAGCTCATAAAAGAGGTGGCGAAGCGTAGCCTGCCCTTGGACATAATATCCGAGTGCTTATACAGTGGCCTGAAAGGCAGGCAGTTACTGAGGCGGATAGCAGAGGAGTATATAAGGAAGTATTCATGCGACATGAACAGGAGCCTTCTCTTTCAAGCCCTATCGATAAGGTCTACGCATCCAGTGATAGGGAGGGAGATATCTGAAGTCTGCAGCTCTCTCTTAGACAGAGTTGCTGAAGAGGTATATGGCAGCATAGACCTCGATAAGAGAGTGAGGATGAGGATCTTTTTCGGTGCACTACTCTGTTATGCTCTGGGCAGCGTTAAGGGAGTGAATACGGGCATCTACATCTCCAAGGTCATAGAGATTGTGATGAAAGGCTAGGACTCCTAGACCTGAAGATAATCGAGAACGCCCACAGGCTGAACGCAATCTCCCAACACGAGTTTGCTAGAGAGCTTGGCGTAGCCCAACCAACAGTTTTCTATCACATCAAGAAGCTCAGGAAAGTGGGTATATTGAAAGGCGAGCAGGACAACTTTTACATTGATAATGGTAGGCTAGCCGAGATATTTTCAGCAGAGTTTGGGGACGGGGTTGTGGTCGTTTCCCTTCTCTTTAAACTCCTCTTGGCAAAGGCTGAGGAAGAGGTTGCCATTAAAAGCTTTGAAGAAAAGCTAGAGGGCAGTAGCGAAGTGGATAAACTGTTCGTAAAAGAGCGTCTAGAAGATAGGAGGAACCTGAAAGATATAGCTGACGCCGTGAGGCTCCTACTCGATAGTATCGACCTATATGATGAAGACATTGCTGGGATGCTGTGTAGAAAGCTGTTTGAGCTAGAGGCAAGAGGGTTAATAACTCTCACGGAGAGGGTGTTCGCCACGATGGTGAAGGTCACGGGCTTTACCCCGTTCGTGAAAGACGAAAGAAGGCTGAAAGGGTCAGAAAGGCCCTGAGGGTCCTATCAAGATAGAGAATCTCCACCAAGGTGGCGACAACTAAGAGGGTCCCTCAACCCAATTGTTACAAACTCTAAAAACAGGGGGATCTGTACTTCAGTTCTTCCAATCTTCATTTCTACTTCTAAAATCAGAAGCAGTTGCTGGATTTTCATTACCATCCTCTCTATCTTTACTAGTTGAGGAGGAAGCTCTAGGATCTTCCCCTTAAGCAGTTTATCGAATTCCTCCCTCGATAGCTCAATCCCGTATTCCTCTCTTAACCCTTTCAATATCTCCTCCCTCTCTTCGGACGGGAAGTCAGAATAGTCCATCCTTCTACCCGGACACGCAAAACTGTAATAGGTATTATATACCACACTCTCCGTTAATTTGACTGGGGGATATTCATGAGATCCTCTTCATCGTTTGACTATGAGGAAATCTATCAGCACTCAAGATCCCAATCATCCCCTTAGGTCATAAGGGCTAGACTCATCATCTATATACACTATCTAGATCTAACTTAAATATTCTTCCTATAATACTTTCACCTAACTAGGGATAATAATATAGGAGGTGCCTGAAACTTAATAGTGAGGGTGAGTATGGGGCTAGAGGACATACTCTATAGGAGATCTAAAATATTTAAGCATGAAGAGAGACTTCAGGTAGATTATGTCCCCACATACCTACCCCACAGAGAACAACAGTTGAAAATGTTAGCTCTCATGTTTACTCCCCTCATAAACGAGCCTGGATCTACATCTCAGAAGATCATACTCACAGGTAGGGTTGGTACTGGAAAGACGGCAGTTGCTAAGTACTTTGGAAGGGAGATAAGAAAGATAGGAGATAGGAGGAATATTAAGATTAACTATGTTCACGTAAACTGTCACAAGAATAGATCACTATTCCTCCTAATGAGAAAGACTGCTAGGGATCTTAGATTGCCAGTACCGCCTAGGGGATTTTCATCCCAAGAATTAGTTGGTATAGTTAGTAACATGTTAGAGGAAAGAGATGAATACCTCCTTCTCACATTGGATGAAGCTGATTACCTCATAAGGGCTACAGATGGAGACGCTCTCTATAACCTCTCTAGAATTTCGGATGAATCTATTCATGAGCATAAAAGGGTGAACTTCATCTTCATAATGAGAGATCTCTCGGCTATGTACCTACTAGATGATAGTATAAGGAGTACGCTTCAACACAATATAATAAGGTTCGATCCTTACACATCATCCCAGATATGTGATATTCTATGGGCTAGGGTTACAGAAGAAGAAGCATTGTATCCAGAGGCTATAGGTGAGGGAGTTATTGAACACATAAGTGATCTGGTGGGATATGAGAAGGGAGGCAAGGGTGATGCTAGATTGGCACTAGAGACTCTCTGGAGAGCTGGTAAGTATGCTGAAGCTGAAGGAGCTGAGAGGATAAACATAGAGCATGTTAGGAAAGCGTATAGTGATAGTCTAATAGCTACAAGTGCCGATATAGGGGCCTTAAGACTACATGAAGCAATACTACTACTAGCGATAACTAAAGTACTCAAGATGACCGGACTTAGAAGAGTTAAATTGGGAGATGCTGAAAAGATGTATGAAATTCTATGTGAGCAACTAGGAGAAACTCCAAGAGGCCATACTAAGATATGGGAATATGTTCAAAGTCTAAGAAATATGGGTATAATAGGTGCTGAGAGATCAGGAAAAGGTATGAGAGGTAAATCTACACTAATAGAGATACCAACTATCCCGCTAGAAACTCTGGAAAAGATGTTATGGGAACATCTAAAGGGGTTGAAGGAGGATGGATCTAGAAGACATAATGTCTTCTAGGGGAAGAGCCAGAATAGTAAGAGTACTAGCATTAGAGGGTGAGGTAAATATTTCAAAACTAGTTAAGAGTACTGGATTAAGTTATCCCACGGTCTGTTCACATCTCACCAAGCTCAAGGAAATGGGACTAGTAGATGAAGTAAGCTACGGAAGAGTCAGGATCTTTAGAATCAAGGATAGAGAATTAGCAGCACTGATAAAACAGTTAATCATTAAGTTGGAGAGACTTACTAGCTTAAAGACCTAAATCTATCTTCACTGATTCCAAGCCACTTCAGGATCTTCCTACCTTGTTCAGGGTTCTCTGAATATATTATTTTAATATAAGGTAATATTTCAGTGTTAGCGACAGCTCTAGAGACATGACACTTTTTAGCTATAATTGATAGTACAGAATCTCTTATTTTCTTGGTCTCTTTCATCCTGGAGAGTAGCTTCAATCTCTGTGGAAAGGAATACTTCACGAATCTAAACCTAGGTTTCCCAGGCACTACGGCAACTCCCGCTGTCATGAGTTCCAGAGCATAGGATAGTAACGACCAGTTCTGAGTCCTCTTTATTCTCCCGAAGTATACATCAGCCCTAGAGAGAGCATCGTAGGCTGCAGCTAGAGCTTCCATACTCTCAGAGTACTGATAGGGTAGATTTTCACTTATCCAGTGGAAGAGCATTTGATAATCTAGAGAGGGAAGTGTTAGTACAGACTTTGCCTGTTCTGGAGTTTTAGCTGTCAGAACCGTCCTCACAATTTCAAACATATTGAGCTGTGAGGCCCTGGGCATGAGTATGTCTAGATCTTCTACCCTAATCACGCGTCTTCCTTCGCCTATAGCCTGTAGGTCGTTGATTGCAGCTCTTAGATCTCCTCTACTTCTCCTAGCTATTATCCTTAATACTTCTGCATCGACCTTTATCCCCTCCTTTAGGCATATCCTCTTTAGAACGGTTACAATATCTCTTCGATTTAACTTCTTCATCTCTATCAGTAAGGATATATTTCTGAGGTCTCTAAACCTAGGGTCCCATGGATCGTTCGCAGTCATTATAGTGGGTATTCTACTCTTCTCTACTATCTTGACTATAGCCTCTATAGCACCAGCATCTTGGAGTGGTGAGAGCCCGTCTACTTCATCGAGTAGTGCTAACTTACCTCGTTTTCCAAAAAGTGATCTTTCCCTAATAGTCCTAGCTATAGTCCTCTCAAGTGCTGTCGCTGTTCTGAAGTCACTAGCATTAACCTCTACAACCTCTAGATTAAAATCATTAGCGATTGCGTGTACGATAGCCGTCTTTCCACATCCAGGTGGTCCGTAGAGTAGCACGGCTTTTTTAATGGGTTTTCCTCTAGACCATGACTCAAGCCAGGATAGTAATTTTTTCTTAGCTTCCTCCTGATCTACTAGGTCTTTTAAACTCTTTGGCCTATATTTCTCTACCCAAGGGAGGGACAAATGATCACCCTATTCTATACTTTCTCCCAAGTAATGCGACTTTGGCTAGAAAAGCACTAAGCTGTATTTCTTCATCAGCACCCTCCACCATCCTAAAGTTAATCTCGCCTGCTATATCAGCTAATTCAACTCTTGCTTCATCTGGGATCTCAAGCTTAATCTTGGGATTCATTATCTCAGAGTGTATCATTTTGATTACATCAATACCAGAGAGGCCGTATGTAATGAGCAGTTCTCTAAGGCACTCTCTAGCCTCTATGAACCTACCCTTTAAGGCTAGTAGTAGCATCTCTCTTATCTCCTCTGGAGTAACTCTACCTACAACTCTATAGACTGTTTTAGCATCTACAGTACCAAGTGCTGAAGCCGCTTGAAGGGTATTTATAGCTCTTCTGAGATCACCCTTACTGATCTCCCAAATGGCTTCTAGTCCACTCTCGGTCACCTTGACTCCCTCTTTCTCAGCTATGAACTTTAACCTCTCTATTACATCCTCTCTTTCTAGGGGTTGAAATCTAAATACAGCACATCTAGACTGTATGGGCTCTATTATCTTAGATACATAGTTAGCTATAAGACAGAACCTAGCAGTTCTAGAGTATAGTTCCATTATCCTTCTAAGGGCCTGTTGTGCGTCACTCGTCATGTTATCAGCTTCATCGAGTATTATCAACTTGTATGGAACATCTCCTAGAGCCATAGTCCTAGCATAATCTTTAACCCTTAATCTAATAGTCTGAATACCACGTTCGTCTGAAGCATTCAGCTCTAATACATTCTCACGCCAATGCTCTCCATAGAGCTCTCTCGCTAGAGCTAAGGCAGCTGTAGTCTTACCAGTACCCGGTGGTCCCGCGAAGAGTAGGTGTGGTATAGCCTTAGCTTTGACAAACTGCTCAAGTCTACTCACTATTTCCTCTTGATTTACCATCTCCCTTAGAACTTTAGGACGATATTTCTCTACCCATAACGCCTCGCTCACACTACATCCCCTTTGAGAGGAATATACAAATACTAAAAAACTCTATGTTGTAGTATTGGAAGATGAGGTCTAGGAATTTCCTAGAAATAACACTCATATCTTAGCAACTATACTTTCTTAAGAAATCTAGCTCTGAGTTTCCATAATGCGAGGATTAAGATTACTACTATCAATAGTACTACAGCGTATATAATTTGAGAAGGTATAGTTTCAACTACTACTGGTTTAAGTTTAATTTTATAGACTGTCTCAGCATCCTTTATTGATGGTATCATAGCGGCAAAGGCTCCGAAGCCTTGAATTCCTGGTATAGCGAGGAGAGGATCGTATCTAGGATGTGGTGATCTATATGGGGGGTACTGGTATTGAATAATTTGAATAACTACTGGCTCATTAGTGCTAATTCTATGAAGTCCCTTGGGAAGGGGGATATAGCTATCTGGCATCACCGTATACGGGATTCCATCTATAGTTACAGTGACCTTTTTAGATGAGAAAAGGTAGGTCTCTCCAGATGGAATGAATACTGCAGCGGTCTCTCCTTTCCTCAAACCTAAGTAAGCTATTCCAAGACCTATAATCCAATCACTGTGTACTACCATGAGATCTTTAGAAGACTCTATGACTAGATCACCCTTATCGCTTGAAAGCATTATGGGATTGATAGTCCCTTTCTTGACCATAAATTCTTTTACCTTCACCTTGAGTCTGAGATCGTAGACCTCTACCTTGGTATCCTCGGTACTAGTAAATACGTATGTGGCATTAGGATAGTAGTGGCCTGGAGGAGTAGTCGGTATGTAGAACCTTGTACCTGTAAACCCTCCATTTGCCGATGGAAATACTTTTAGGTTAGGATACCAATCGAAGAAGAGGGTCGCCATTATATAACCCGTGGAACTGAGTTTGTAGATCCTATAGCCCTTAATAGTTAGTCCTTTAACCTCATTAGCCTTAAGCTTAAACTTCTCTATCAGCTTCTCTCCTTCATCGTATAGAGATACTTCCGAGTCCTCTAATGCATAGATCCTTAGACAGCCTCCTGGGGGGAAGTCCGAGGGGACTGTATACAGTGTAGCGAGGAATATGAAGGTCTTACCTACGTATCCTCCCTCTACACTCAGTAGGGGCATGGAGATAGCAGCTCTATTAGGCCATCTCTCATGTGTTTTATTGGAAGGCCATGTGTCGAGGGCTGCACCGCCCATGAGCATAACTGTAGCATGTTTATCCGTGACTACCTTAAAGAATGTAGCATTAGGCAACTTGACTACTTTATACTTCATATGATCCACAGTAAAGCTATCTACGAGTACGTTCTCGGGTAATTTAAAGACTTTAACTTTAGTATTATCATAGTTCCCAATGACCACTAATAGGCCGAAATCTCTTATAGTAGTATTATCTAAGATGTACTCAAAACCACCTTCAGCAGTAAGCTTTCTCTCATAGTCGTAGATATTCCATGGAACATAGCCATAGTAAACATACATTTCCTCACATGTGCTCAATTTAACCACTAAGAGGAGTGATAGAAGTAGAAATACAACAGGTATTATTGTAGTCCTCTTGACCACGCTATCACCTAAGATATATCTCTTACCAATACTTATAAACCGAACTATTCAATATGGCATGAAGGTAGTATGTATGAATTCAAGAGAAAGGTGTATAAGATCTATTAAACATGAACCAACGGATAGAGTTCCTCTAATACTGAGGATAAGACCCGAACCGCTCCAGGAGCTGAAAAAGGCTTTGAGAATAGAGGATACGGAGAAGCTCTATAGATATCTAGGCGTAGATGTGAGGGGTACAGGAATAGGACTTAGAGGAGGATATGAAGTTAAAGGTGCTAAGTTCGGTGAGAGGGGATGGATAATAGAAGAAGGTGAGGGATATCAGATAGAGCAAACTATCTTTGGTTATAGGTTATTATTTCATAGGCCTCAAACCTACACTTTCTCCTACATATACCATCCACTTCAACATATGGAATTAGATGAGTACGTATGGCCTGAAATCGATGAGGCCAGCATAGCTGAGGCTGAAAAAGCTAGGAGAAAGTATGAGGATTTCTGCCTCTACGCTGGCCTCTGTAGTATGTGGGAGACCGCATGGAAGTTAACAGGGTTTAATCAAATGATGAAATGGTTCTTCACAAGGCCCAAGGATGTAGAGTACATACTCGATAGATTACACAAGATTAGAATGGAACAGGCTAAAATACTATGTGAGATAGGGGTGGATGTCGTATGTACTGGTGAAGATGTAGGAACACAACATAGTATGATAATCTCCCCATCGATATGGCGTAAATACTTAAAGCCCAGGTACAGAGAAATAATACAACTATGTCACAGATACGGAGTATATTTCATGTTCCACAGTGATGGATGGATAGAACCTATAATCCCAGATCTCATAGAGATAGGAGTGGATATACTGAATCCAGTTCAACCAGAGTGTATGGATCCAGCGCTAATACATGAAAAGTATGGGGATAAACTATGTTTTGATGGAACAATATCCATCCAGAGAACAGTACCATTCGGTACAGTAGAAGATGTCATTAATGAAGTAAAGGAGAGACTGAGAACCATAGGTACTACTGGGCTAATACTAGGACCATCACATGACATTCAAGCTAAAGTACCTATTGAAAACATACTAGCGATCTACGAGGCAGCAAAGAAATATAGTAGATTACTAGCAAGAAGTATTATCTGAGGTATCAATATGAAAAGACCAGTAATCGTAGTTCATGGAGGTGCTGGTGGATATTCTAAAAGAGATGAAAAGTATCTCAAGGTTCTATCAAAAGCAGCCTTAAAGGGCTTCAATACTATCAAAGACGGGGAAAGTGCTTTAGATGCTGTCGTTGAGGCTGTAGTTGTCTTGGAAGACTCTGGAATGTTTAATGCAGGAATCGGATCCTGTCTAACACTCGATGGAGTAGTTGAAATGGACGCAGGTGTTATGGATGGGAGTACCGGAGAAGCGGGATGTGTAGCCGCAGTTAGAGGAGTAAAAAACCCGATAGTACTAGCCAGAAAGGTCATGGAATTGACAGACCACGTCCTACTAGTAGGAGAAGGAGCCGATGCATTAGCTAGATGCCTAGGATTAAGCGTAGATCCCTCACTCCTTATAACTGAGGAGAAGCTTACAAGATTAGCAGAGATGAAGAAGAGGTTAGAAGATCAGGGGCATAAGAGATTGAAGAGGTTGGATACGATAAGGAAGTTATGTCCAGATCTCTATGGAACCGTAGGAGCAGTTGCACTAGATAAGAGTGGAAATCTAGCTACAGCAACCTCTACAGGAGGTTATTGGCTTAAATTAAAAGGAAGAGTAGGGGATACTCCTATAATAGGGGCTGGAATTTACGCGAATACTCTAAGTGCAGCATCCGCTACAGGTGTTGGCGAGGTCATAATGAAAACTCTACTATGTTTTAAAGTATGCCAACTGATAGAGTGGGGTATAAGTCCTCAGAGGGCTGCGGAAGCTGGCATCTCAATAATTACGAGGAGGTATGGAAGTGGGAATGCTGGAGTAATAGTAGTAAATAGTGAGGGAGATATGGGTATAGCATTTAATACTAGAGGAATGGCTATTGCCTATATGTATGAGGGTATGGATAAACCTATAGCTGACATTAAGATAAGAAGAGATCTTTAGATTTTTATTATTACATTCCATAGTAGTCTGAGAGGCCATGAGTACTAATAAGGTTAAAGTGGGAATTGTAGGTACTGGTGGAATAGCCCAGCTCGTACACATACCCGCATTGAAGAGAATTAAAGAGGCCGAACTCGTCGCTATATGTGATCTTCATGAAGATGTAGTAAAAGAAGTAGCTAGGAAATACAGTGTGAAAAAATGGTATACTGACTACATGGAAATGTTTGAGAGAGAAAAGTTAGATGCTATTCTTAACCTAACATGGCATAGTGCACATGCTAAAGTGACTATAGATGCTGCTGACTCAGGACTTCATGTATTCGTAGAGAAACCAATGGCTGTTACAGTAGAAGAGTGTGAAGAAATGATAAAAGCTTGTGAAAAGAATAACGTTAAACTAATGGTCGGGTTTATGAAGAGATTTGATCCGAATATAAGGTGGATCAAAGAGGAACTGGATAAGGGCACTCTGGGTAGAGTATTTATGATAAATTCATGGTACTACGATACTGTAATTCATATGGAATATGTAAAGGGGTTTATTGACGAATTCATAAGACCTCGGAAATTGCAGAGTAGAGGATATGAGGCAAGCGAAGACAAACACCTATATGCTCTACTAACACACGGAATTCACCATGCAGATCTACTCCTGTGGATAGGTGGTAACATAGATTCTCTCTACTCATACTATAAGGACTATGAAGAGAGTTATGTCAGTACCACCATACTTGAGTTTGAGAACGGTGCTGTGGGCTATTTTCAGCTGACTGGAGGTATAGTAGATGATTGGGATGAAGGACTGATAGTGAAGGGTACAGCAGGCTCTGCGAGAGCTAAGATAAGATTTCCATACTTCAAGTGGAGGTCTGAGGTTGAAATGTACTTTAAATCTATAAATGGATATGTCAGAAAGCTCGTTCCCTACAGGGATATGTACCTTAGCGAACTGGAACACTTTATAAGGTGTATAATAGAGGATAGATTACCAGAACCGAATGGCTACGATGGACTTAGAGCCAATAAACTAATATACGCGATACACGAATCAGCTAAACTTGGAAAGAGTGTTAAACTGTAAAATTAGTATTAGAGTATCTTTTTATCTAAGGACTAAAAACTAACTAGGGGTCTGAAATTAGAGTAAAGTTAGCTCATGGAGCTGGGGGTAGAGAAACTCACGAGCTCATAAGTAAACTTATACTCAATAGAGTAAGAATAGGTAGAGTAGGGGAAGGTGTAGGAGTATTCGAGCTAGACGATGGATCTACTATACCCATAAAGGATAAACACATAGTAGTGTCCACCGATAGTTATACAGTACATCCAATATTCTTCCCGGGTGGAGATATAGGTAAGTTAGCAGCTGTAGGATCCATAAATGATGTAGTGGTAATGGGCGCTAGACCCTTAGCTATGCTCGACGCCATAGTGGTTGAGGAAGGTTTTCCTATGGAAACTCTCAGTACTATAGTAGAGTCTATGTTAAGGATTCTTACCGAGGAAGGTGTAGCACTTCTAGGAGGAGATGTGAAAGTAATGCCAAAAGATGGGGTAGATGAGATAATCATAACGACGACCTGTATAGGTGTAGCAGATAGAGTAATAACGGATTCGGGATTAGTACCTGGAGATAGTATAGTGATCAGTGGAACTATAGCTGAACACGGAGCTACTATAATGGCACTTCAAGCAGGCTTGGAGGTTGAAGGAGAGCTTAAATCGGACTGTGAGCCCCTCACTAGAGTGATCGAAGTAGCTAAAGATATCGAGGAGGTTCATGCTGCTAAGGATATAACTAGAGGGGGACTGGCCTCCTCCCTTAACGAACTAGCTGAGAAGTCGAATGTAACTATTATAGTAGATGAAGAGAAAATACCCATAAGCGAGAGAGTAAAAGCATATTGTGAAATGCTGGGAATAGATCCACTAGTACTAGCATCAGAGGGTAGAGCTATAATAGGAGTGCCGAGCAGTAGAGCAGAGGAGTTAGTGGAGGAGCTTAGAAAAGCTGGTTATGAACATGCTAATGTAATAGGAAGAGTAGTGAAGAGAGGGAAATACAGTGTACTACTAGAGACAGTAGCAGGTGGTAAAAGAATTCTGGAAAAACCTCTAGGAGAGATAGTTCCAAGAATATGTTAAAGGAAGTAATATGGAGATCGTAAGAAAATTTAGAGATAAGAAATTAATAGAAGCCGTGAGTAAGAGTATAGAAAAAGTAGCTAAAAAACTAGACTATGTCCGTATAATGCATGTATGTGGGACTCATGAACATACTATCACCTTCTTCGGCCTAAGGAGTCTACTCCCAGATAATGTAGAGCTGATAGCTGGTCCGGGATGCCCAGTCTGCATAGTACCAGCTAGAGAGGTAGATGAGGCTATAGAGATAGCACTTAGTGGAATTAGAGTGTATACATATGGTGATATGTATAAAGTTCCTGGTACCAAAATGAGTTTAGCTGATGCTAGATCAGAGGGCGCTGACGTCAAAGTCGTTTACGGCTTTAATGATGTTGTTAGACTTCATATGAAAGATCAAAGAGAAGCAGTCTTCTTTGCTGTTGGCTTTGAGACAACAGCACCTACTGTAGCGGCATTGATAGATAGAGGACTTATACCTAAGGATCTCATGATACTACCAGCATTTAGGTTAACAGTTCCTATAATGAAGTATATACTTAGTGATTCTGAAATAGACATAGATGGGGTAATATGTCCAGGACATGTCTCCGCAATAGTGGGCGCGGGTGCCTGGAGTTTTATACCTAGGATAGCAAAGATACCAGCTGTAGTAGCTGGGTTTGAACCTTTAGACGTAATGCTAGCAGTACTCAGTATACTTGAAATGCTACTAAATGGAAAACCACGGTTAGTTAATGAGTATAGTAGAGTTGTTAGTTGGAGAGGTAATATCATCGCTAAGAGGTATGTGCAAAAAGTCTTCTATAAAGCTGATGGTGAATGGAGAGGTATAGGTATGGTGAAGAAGAGTAGATTACTCCTAAAGAGTAAGTTTAAACACTTAAATGCTAGATATAGACTAAAAATAAGTGTAAGCGAGGGCCCGGATTTTAAACCAGGATGTAGATGTGCTGATATAATCTTAGGTAAAGCTAAACCAACGGACTGTCCACTATTCATGCATGGCTGCACTCCTGAGAGGCCTCAAGGGCCTTGTATGGTATCTTCTGAAGGCACCTGTAGCATATGGGCGAAGTATGGTGGATACGAGAGAGTATAGATAATAATATTATAGTTTACTGTTAGTAATACTAGGGCATATCTGGGTATAATTAGATATATTAATATGATATCCTTACTAGATAAGTATGCCTATAAGGAGCAAGAGGCGCAGGAGAATACGTTTTCCCAAGCTCAAGATACGTACCCTCTCCCTCCCTCTTATACCTACTCTATCTTCTCACGCTACAGCTAGTCTACTAATAGCTCTTGGAGGATTCATACTACTAATATCTACACTACCAGTAAATCTGAGTGAAGAGTACTCTCTTACAAAAGTACTAGGGGGTTGTACATTGCTAATATTTATGCTACTAGTATGCTTTAAGATACATAGAAAGGATAATATAAATTTCTGGAGTTTATCAGCTATAACAATATCATCTATAACACTAATGATAGATAATCGTACAGTTCCTGGTGTTCTACTAATAGTATGTGGAGCCATCATAGCAATGCTATTGAACATGCCATCTCTTACACCCATGACTAGGGTAGAGAATTTAAGTACCGACGATAATGAAAGCTATATAAATACAGGTAACCTACTTAATGAGTACAGGATATTAGTAGGTCTTATCGAAAGACTAGGAAACAGCTATAGAAGTGGTGAAATAGGAGAATATGAGTATAAGCATCTATTCGATGACTATATATCAAGGTTAGACAGGCTAAAAGCTAGGATAAGAGATGCTCTAATAGATCTGGAGAAGTATAGAGGGATTACAAAGAGAAAACTACTTGCTGTAGAGAAGGAAATAGCACTGATCAAGGCTAGGATGAAAATAGGTGAAATAACACAAGAGGAAGCTAAGATGAGGAGAGGGCATCTTGAGAAAGAGAGAGTTAAACTAGCGGCGACAGTAAGAGAAATTGAGGAAAGGATATCCTACCTTAGAGAAGGTCTTAAAATACCTCTATTAAGTATAGAGGAGATGTACAATAAACTGGTAAATCACTACTCAACAGTATATAATAAGCCTGGAATAATCGTAGAGAGGGAAATTCTAAAGCTGATTAAAGAAGGCTTCTGCAGAGAGGATGCAATAAGAATACTATATCAGAGAATAATTCAGGAGGAGTTAGAATAGTAGTAATCACTACCCATTACATTTCCAGCGACTACCTGGCCCAATGCAATACCTCCATCTCCTGGTGGAACCTTTCTATTAACATAGAGTCTAATCCCATGTTGGGATAGTACACTATTAATACCGGATAAAATGATGTTGTTTACTGCCGCGCCCCCAGAAACGATGACAAGGTCATTTACGCTACATCTATCTAATCTTCTCAGAGCTATCTTTGCTAAAGATTCACCAAGTCTGAACTGAAAGGTGTAACCTATAGACTTAGAGTCATAGTCACCTATAATAGATAGTATTTCCTCAAACCCTCTAGATGTATTGACAATCCTAGGGTTAGAAGAGCTTATGGGAAAATCTATACAGTCTAGTAATTTTCCCCCAACTGAATATTCTTCTAAAACTATAGCAGGTTCTCCCTCGTAGTCTCTAAAAGCACATAAGCCAAGAAGTGAGGAAAGCGCATCAAGGGTTCTGCCCATACTAGAAGTAAGGGGTGCCTTATTATTTCTTATGCTACTAAGTATTGCTTCTACCTCTCTCCTACCATATCTAAGCTGCTCATGAAGTTTTAGTTTTGTAGCTATATCTATTACTTCATCATCTTTCATAAACGTAGATAGAAAACCTATTAATGTTCTTGCGGGATACTTTACAGCTACATCACCACCGGGTAAGGGGACGTATCTAAGATGTCCTATTCTCTCATATTCTCCATAAGATACTCTGAGGACTTCTCCTCCCCAAACTTTTCCATCATCTCCATATCCTACACCATCTATAGCTATACCTATGACATCATTCTCATGGGAGATTCCCAATTCTACCATGGCTGATAATAAGTGAGCGTGATGGTGTTGTACTCTGATTAATGGTACTCCATAGAGCTCAGACCAGTATTCAGCTACCCTAGAGGATCTATATAGTGGATGCCTATCAGCTACTAAAATAGAATTATTAACATCTATCTTATAGCATTTTATGAGAAATTTTAGAGCTTGATCTAGGTACTCCATAGTCTCGATATTATCAAGGTCTCCGATATACTGAGACTGAACGATATATTTATCGAAACCTATAGCTCCAGCTGAAGATATATCGGCACCAAAGGCTATAATAGGCTTAGATAGGTTTAGTGGAGAATGTAGCCAATGAGGTGCATATCCCCTACTCCTTCTTAGAAAAGTTGGTTTTCCTAATGTGAACCTTAGTACACTATCATCACACCTATTGACGATAACTCTATTATGTACAAGGAGGTAGTCTACAATACCCTTTAATTCTCTAAGTGCATCTCTTTCTGATATTGAAATAGGAAGTCCTCGTCTATTACCACTCGTCATTATCAAGAACTTATCTTTAGTACTCTTTAACAGAATGTAATGGAGTGCCGTATAGGGTAGCATGATACCTAGAGTATAGAGATTGGGAGCTACATATTTAGACACAGGAGCCTCTGGTCTTCTAGGAAGTACCAATATGGGTCTACTGGGAGATTTCAGTATCTTCTCAGCAGTTCCATTAAGGACTACAAGTCTTGATGCTACATTTAGATCTAGAACCATTAGAGCGAAGGGTTTAGTAGGCCTCCTTTTCCTTCTACGTAGCTCTAGGACTATCTCATCACTACTAGCTACTGCGGCTATGTGAAATCCTCCAAGTCCTTTCACGCCGAGTATAGCCCCTTCATCTATAAGCCTAGCTGCTTCCTCTATAGGCTTCTCAATTTCTATAATATCTCCACTCATGTCCATCAGCGTAACCTTTGGACCACACTCTGGACAGCTTATACCTTGTGCATGGAATCTTCTAACGTTGTTAGGATCCTCATATTCACGTTTACACTTAGAACATAGTGGAAAGTCTCTCATAGAGGTATTACATCTATCGTATGGTATAGTATACATCATGGTAAATCTAGGACCACACCATGCACAGGAGTTAAATGGATACTGATACCACCTGGAGTTAGGATCTAAGACCTCTGAAAGACAGTGGTCACATATCCCTAGGTCTGGTGGTATCATAGATCTCTTAGTGATAAAATGACCACTCTTTAGTATCTCAAATCTCTTAAATCCTCTTAAGGGAATTCTTTCTATAGATAAGTCTTCTATTTCCGCGGGAGGAGGTTTCTTCCTCTGGAGATCTAATATGAACTCATGGACATTCTCTTCCTCTCCTTCAACTACGATCTCAACTTCTGAGCCTCCTAGGTTTCTTACATACCCTTTTAACCCTAATGAAGTAGCAAGCCTATAGATAAATGGTCTAAATCCAACTCCCTGTACCAGGCCTATTACATTTATCTTCAATGCGCATCTATTCACCTTCAAGTTCTATCCCTTTGTGAAGTCTATGTTTACTTTATGATAGGGACTCTAGTCTTCGAGATGCTCGATTTTAACCTTACATCCGGGCTTAACTTTACTAAGGAGATCTATTCCTTTAATAACTTTTCCAAGCACTTCTACAGTTTCTTCTGCTCTAATTTTATCGCCATAATAGGTTCTGGGTGTTGTATTGAAATATATACATATGCTTCGGAAGGAGGGAGCATATGCCACCTCGCCTATCTCTACATATTCTCTTTCACCTTTGCATACTATATCGAGATCTGCGGGTAACTCCATATAGACCTCACCACCCCACAACTTAGCAGATAACTCTAAGGGTATGCTAGAGATAATTTTATCTACTATTTCCTCTTTATTTGAGTATACTTCGACTAGTACATCTCCCAGACCCTTGAAGGTTATCTTTAGCTTAGACAGTACTTATCACCTAGTCTATCTTAGTGTGGTGATAAAAGTAGTTTTCCTTAAGTCCTTAGAAGTGTAAGAGAAGATAGTCATACCCTATCAGTAATTATTATATAACATGATAATTGTAGATCATGATGCCTAGACTTAGAATATTATTGAGATCAGAGTCCTTAAAGTACTTAGTTCAGACTATTCTAGCTCTACTTATAGATGCACTCGGTATTATTGCTGGTACTATACTAGCACTTGGCTGGGGCATTCTTTCCTCTATGAAGTGGAGTATAGCATTATACCCAGCAATTCTTACTATGAGAGGTGTAGTGAATGGTATTTTCTGTGGTAGGATAAGTACCGGGTTACACTTAGGCTTCATTAGACCATCTCTAAGGGATATCACCTGGGAATTTAAAATTCTTATCAGTTCTATAGTCGTATTTGCACTAACCTGTTCGATTTTTATGATAGCACAAGCCCTTGTTTACGGTCTATTAGTTTGGAATGTACCGGTGGTAGAGTTTCTAAATGTGGTTCTAGTAATTTTGAGTACTATGTTCTTCTCACTCGTCATAATCAGTCCTATAACATTCACTATTGCTGTAGCTTCATATAGAGCAGGGCTGGATCCGGATATGATAACTTACCCTGTAATGTCCACTATAGCTGATATCATAGTCACTATATTATACATATTAATAATATATGTATTATTAACAAATAAGATTGTTTTGATCCCAGTTAGTGTGCTCTTTACATTCTCATCTTTAGCTCTTTTATTAAAGTATAGAGAGGAAGAGGAGTTCATTAGAACTATAGGTGAATCAATAGTGGTGCTAATTATAGTATCTATGATAACGGGTCTTACTGGAACCTTTCTATTAGATATAAGTCTAATATGCGACAATCCCCTAATCATAGCATTATATCCAGCACTAATAGATATGTCAGGAGATGTGGGTTCAATTATAGGTTCTGTAATAACTACAAAGCTTGCACTGGGTATACTCACACCTTCATTATACTCTATTAAAGTTATATGGAAAAATACCATAATAACATGGATTAGCTCGATATTAATGTATTTAATCTTTCCTTTAATGGTACTTTCCATATTTAGATTCGAATTAAAGTTATATACTCGATCCATCCCGATACTCTTATCCACTAATATATTAACAATTCCTATCATCATCATAATATCGATACTGATAGCTTCATTAACTTACAGAAAGGGATTGGATCCAGATAATTTTGTAAATCCTATAGAAAGCTCTCTAGCGGATATGATCACTAGTTTAATGTTACTAGCCTCTATACGAATTATAGCACCATGAGATCTAGGTTATTTAGCTATTATTACAAGGTATTTTAGAGGTTTATCTCCTGTATTCTCTATTCCATGTAGGCTACCGGGAGGAATGAAGACTGCAGACATTGGAGATACTCTGAACTCCTTCTCATCAACTATGACTTTTCCTTCTCCTTCAATTATGAAGAACACCTCTTCTTCATCGTGCCTATGAGGCTCGTGGGGTCTTCTATGGGGTCCTACGACTGAGAGATGTATTCTCAACTTCTTAGCTCCTATTGCCTCGTTTATGTAGGATTTTACGAACCCTTCTGGATCCCCTTTGCGAGGTGTCGTCTTAGCAGTATCCCATGAGATCATGGTCAAGTTACTAGCACCCCTTTACGTAATCTTTACGCTATAATTAATACTTTCCATAAATCTAAAGCCTAGGAAAATATTATAAGATAGATCCGATGTAATCATATAGAGCTCATGACAATTGGGGGGAGATCTTATAGAATCATCACATCTCAAATATGGTAGAAATAGAGAAATAAAATACGAGCCCATTCCAGTAAAGCAACTGTTAATAGAGATGAAGGATCTATCCGAGCTTATGGTAGACTTATCCTATTATTCAGTCATCTATGGGGATAGGGAACTAGCTAAAGAAGTATTCGAACTAGAGTCTAGAATAGATGAACTTAAAGTACTGCTGACTATGCAGGCTGCACTAGCTACTAGAAGTAAAAGTGATGCTGAAAAAATGGTGAGCATCTATGCAATAGCATCAGCGACTGATAAGATCTCGGACTCTGCAGCCGACATAGCTAGAATAGCCCTAAGACGTATGAGAATACCAAGGGAGATTATATCTACAGCCTCTAAAATAGGTGAAATAATAACAATTATTGAGGTAAAGGAGGAATATAGTGGGCTAAGTCTAAAGACACTACTAGCTGATCTTAAATCCTCAATTGATGTAATAGCAATTAGAAGAGGAAGGAGTATTTTCCTAGAGCCTTCAATAGAGTTTAAAGTAAAAAAAGGAGATATCCTGATCTTGAGAGGATTATTAGATAGTGTTAATAAATTGGTCAGTAGGCTTAATTTGGAGAGAACGTCACTAAAAGAGGTCAAGGATGAAAAGTACATACCCATTCTAGACATGTTAGAACACTTTAGGAGAGCATCTAGACTATCGATAGACTTAGCCTATGTAGCAATACTGACAAGAAGTCATGAAGTCGCTGATAAGGTACTTGATATAGAGAGCTACGTGGACACACTACTAAATAGGTTCTGTAAAGAAATACTAGAGGATAAGGAACTGAGTACTCAAGAGAAATTGGGATCGCTATGGATAGCTATAGCTAGTGAGAGTATAACAGATGCGGCTGCTGAGATGGTAGGTCCTCTTCTAAGAGGATTAGAGCCTCATCCCCTGATTACTGACATCCTAGAGGAAGCTGATGAGAGGATAAGTGTAATAGAGATGGATAAGATGGATGAAGGTTTCACCTTGAAGGATCTTGGATATGTGGAGAAGGGGATAACTATACTGGCTGTGAGAAGAGGTGATGAATGGTATATAATGCCACCCTATAGTAGTTTTCGTGTAAAGGAGGGAGATGTACTCATAGTCAAGTACTCTGTAGAGTCGAAGGAATTAGTAGAGGAGTTGGAGAAGGAAGAGGATAGAGAAGAGATAATAGAGGAGATACAAGAAGAAGAGTGGAGAGAGTAGACTCTATGCTTTCTATTAGGAGCTGTCACTAACTAGTTATAATACTTACACCCTTCTCCATAGATCGTACATAGACTCTGTTTAGCGGTGTAGTCTTTATAATGCTTTTAGCTATTGAGAACAGTAAATCTAGATCTGTTCTATCCATATTCCTAAATCTACTTGAGACTACAGTTTCTGAGGGTACAAATTGCTGTATTACCACTTTCACATCAGTATTCACAGAGGAGTACCTCTCTATAAATTCAGCTATCTGTTCGGCTGTTCTCACTACGGTGATTTCATCATGTAAAGTAGGTACTACGGGTAATCTTATCTCCACCGAGGGTATACTTTTAAGAGCTATTCTAAGGGTTCTCTTTACATTATTCAGCACATTCATTCTCTCCACTTCATCTCGTGAAAGACCTATCACTTTAGCGTACTTATCGAGATCATCTAGAGGAGCTTTTACATCAAATGCTATATGATCTATTATGCTATCTTCAATAAGCCTTTGGACTAGATCGGGATTTGATGCATTAGTATCTAGACTATTCTTAATAGACTTAGATTTACTACTCTCAAATAGACTGTATAGGGAGTCCTCTTGAAGAGTTGGTTCTCCTCCTGTTACGTGTAGGTAATCTATGAAATCTTTAACACGTACTACTTTTTCCATAATACTTTCTATACTCACTCTCTTAGCATTGATACCCTTTATGACATGCGAGTTTTGGCACCATGGACATCGGAAGTTACAGTAACTAAACCATATAGTGAAGGTCACACAGCCTATTACATCTACTAAAGAATCGGGAATATAACCAGATATAATAGCGTACTTCATATCAACTCTCCTGCTCTTGTAGCACCTCTTCCTCCATAGTGGATCCTTGTCCTAAACTCGGATCTTCTTCCTTCATGCCAACTCCTCAGAGGTCTATAATACCCTACTATTCTACTCCATATATCCATTTCTCCTCCACACTTAGGACACTTATCCTGTATACCAACAATACTATATTTGCACTCTCTACATATACTTATAGCAGGAGTTATACTAAAGTAGGAAATATCTGTTAACGTGACTAGTCTATAGATCAACTTCTTTAGTGCCTCTATTTCTGGTAGCTCGTAGAGGAATAGATGCATCATGACCCCTCCTGTAAACTCTTTTTGTACAGATCCCTCTAATTTAGCTCTAAGCATTATGGGTATATTTGTGTAATAGGGTATGATGCTATTCGAGTAGAAGGGTCTACCCTCTTCAAATGGGATAAATACCTTTTTCTCTTTTACTAGATCCCTAAACCTATTGAAATCCTTCATAGCTAATCTATAGGCGGCGGATTCTGCAGGGGTCTCTTCGACATTATACATATAACCATCTTCTTCTTCAAACTCCATAGTTCTAGCTGCTACATGGCTTACTATATTTTTAGATAGTTTTACTCCTTCCTCTATAACCTTCATATCCTCTCCATTCCACATATCTATATCTCTGAGAAGATTAGCAACAGCTTCTGGAAGACCTACGAGCCCTATGGTGTTATAGTGATTTCTCAAGTGGCCTAGGTATACTTCTGTTATCGGCATTAATTCTAAATCTAGGCTTTTCTCGTATCTCTCCCTCATTTTGAGGAGTACCTTTCTAGCTATTTCAAGTCTTTCATCGAGTAGTTCTGTGAAAGTACTCCACTCGCCTTTACTCATAATAGCTATTCTGGGAAGATTTATCGTTACAACTCCTATACTACCTGTAGCATCAGGAAGAGCCCATACTCCCCTACTACTTCTAATCTTTCTTAAGTGCTCCTCAAGTTCTCCTCTTATAGTCTTAATTTCGGCTCTAGTAATCTTACCTATGTCCACGGTAAGTCTACAACACATAGCATATAGGGAGTCTACATCGATCGTATAGCCATTCAGAATGTAGGGAGCTCCACGATTGGCTATACTCCTCATTATAATCTCTGTGAGATCACCCCATCTTCTTCCATTCCAGTCAAATTTTTCGGTTATAGTCATAGTAGTTATGGGAAATGTAAAGGGTTGACCTATAGCATCTCCTTCTAATAAAAGTTCGAAAAGACTCCTGGTGACGAGAAGTGCTTCATCTATAAAATCTCCTAATAATCCTACGACTTTACCTCCTACGACAGCATCGCTTTCCAAATAGGTTTTTACGGTATCCAGAACTACTGTTACGTTAGTGAATACTGCTTGATATCCCAATCTGCTCGGATAGTTAAGCTCAAAAAACATACCTTGAATGTATTGTTTTACAGTAGTATAATCCAGTTTATCGTATCTTACAAAGGGTGCCATGTGTAAATCTAAGGCTGAAGTTGCCTGAGCTCCTGTCCACTCTTGAGATGCCATATAGAAGAAGTTAATCAGATGAGAGACCGCTGTGCTGAGGTGTTTTGCTGGACTAGAGTATATAGTAGGTGTCTTCAATCCGAGCTTTAGTATCTTATTGTAATTCCATCCCACACAGTAGGGTATCCAAAGACTATGTGGTAGTTTATGAATATGGATATCTCCATTAAAGTGCATCTTCACGGCATCTATTGGAAAGTATTTAGAGAGTATCGAGTAATCGGATAGTAGGGTATTAAAGGTATATCCTATGAAGTCACTATAAGATCTAGTAGTATTTGCATTTTCCCTAACATCCCATTCGGTCTCTCCTATATACCTGTTGATTACTTCATCTATCTTAGATACAAGGGATCCAGAACCTTCTTCTGGCATTATCTCTTCTTTAGATCTTTTCATGCTTCATCATTTTTTTCTATCAATAGTTCTAAATAGGTCTTTTCCATTATAGAACCCTTCAGTTGGAGTAGTTTTGTAGTATTGAGTACAGTCTCTACGGGATTTTCAGCACTACTTAATGCCTCAATTTCTACAAAGGATCCTAGATGCTCCACTCTATCCAGAGATACTATGCAGTCATTTAGAATGTATTTACGTCTAAGCTTAACTAGTTTAGCTATTGGCCTAAATCCCAATCTTTTGAGGATTTCCTGAATTTTTTCGATATTGTCAACTTTCACTGTAATTTCCTCTCTAGATTTAACTTCAGTATTAGATCTAGGACCCTTGTAGGTGAGTTCGTATTCCCCATCGACTATGCGAAGTCGTAACGCTTCATCGGTTTTGTGGAAGTCTCTAAGAGGATGTTGAAAGTACACGTCTATCTCTTTAAAGTCACCTAGGAATCTCGCTCCCAAAGTATTTAAACGGGCTTCTAATCTCTTTAGATCAGATTCTCTATACTTAACTTCTACTTCCATAGTAGGACCTCCTAACCATTAGATAAACTATTAAGATCATAGTTATTGTTATTAAAATCGATATTATAATTATTATCCAGGAATAAGGCCCCCATCCGAAGATCAGTGGTATGGGACCTATGAATATTACTATACCACCACTGGTCTTAATCTCGGCTATTGGTAGTAGGGAGCCTATAGTTATCAGGATAAATCCTATTATTATGAGAGCGAATCCTGCTACGAGTAAATACTCAAACTTGCTGAGTTCAAGTATCATGACTTATCCCAGTAAGTAGTCTCTGAGGGGATTAAAGTACTTAACTACAGGGTATATCAAAATCTAGATTCAGTTCTTTAATCTTCCTCTCGACTAAATTTCTAATACCAAGTTCTTCTAATTTTTCTAATGTAGGTATTCCGTGCGTATTCCACTTTCTGTATTCATAGTATTCCTTAAGCATTACATCCAATTCGACTATTTTACCTCTAGCACCTCCTTCTGCTAGAGGCTCTTTGAGAAATCTTTCTGGTAGTCTATCATACTCACCACCTCTACCACATATTATGTTAAACATTCTCTTTAGATTGTATATTCTCTCACCAGCTAGCTGTAAGTCTCTTACCCTTTTCAAGCGTCCAGTAGCTATAGAGTAAAAACCAGCTACATGACCAGGGTATATCTGCACAAACTTACATAGACCTAGTGCATCTAGGACTTCATGCCAGTCCTCTACTACAGCTACCATCCATCCCTTATCCTTAACCTCGAATCTATCTACCCTTTTGTAGATCTTCAGATCGGGGATTCTCTCTCCCTGCTCTACTCTAAGGAAGAATCCCTGCATATGGCATGCACCTCTATTTGATGTAGCATACTGTAATCCCATGCCTTTGAACGCTCTAGGATCGTGCATAGGTATTTCTGTCCCTCTTACATGCATAGCGAATCTAATACTATTCCTTCCTATAGTCTTAGCAGCTCTATAGCATCCCTCGCCAAGTAGTCTACCAAACCCCTCTCTGATACCTATCATTTTAACGAGTTTGATTATCAATTTATAATCTCCCCATTTGAGTTTCATTCCCTCAGTATCTTTCTCTGTTATAATGCCCTTTTCAAATGCCTCTAAAGCCCACGCTATGGTCACACCCGTTGATATAGTGTCTATACCTAGATCATTACAGAGCTTCTCTAAGTAGATTATGGATTCTGGGTTATCATTTAATAGGAGTGCTCCTAATGATGCCGCTGTTTCATACTCTGGTCCTCTGCCTTCAGTACCCTTAAACTCTCCTTCACTTATCTTGACATGTTTCCAGCACCCTATTGGACATGAAAAACAAGCCTTGTGCCTCACTAAATACTTCTTAACAATACTTTTCCCCTCTATTTTTACTATTCCACTCCACTCTCCCTTAGTAAAGTTCTTTATAGGCACGTCTCCATACTCATAAAACGATAACATTTCTCCATTAGTACCATAGGATGAGAGTATTTGAGTAGGAGGATAGGACATTATTAAAGGATACAACCTAGCTATATTCCTCTTTAGTACTTCAGGATTTTTAACCCTTACCTCTTTAGACCCCCTTACGGCTATGGCCTTAAGTAGTTTAGAGCCCATAACAGCACCCATACCAGTCCTACCGGCTGCTCTTTCATCACTTATTATACAGGCAAATCTCACTAACCTCTCTCCAGCCGGACCTATACATGCTATCTTAAACCCCTCATCCTCTAACTCCTTTCTCAGATATTGTTCGGTATCGGATGTCGTAAGGCCCCAGAGCTTACTAGCATCCCTCAGCTCTATATTATCATTATAAACAAGTAGGTATACTGGTTCCTTTGATCTCCCTTTTATGACTATTCCATCGTAACCTGCTTTTTTAAGCTCAGGACCCCAAAATCCTCCAAAATGTGCCTCACCCCATCCCATAGTAAGAGGGGACCTAGCAACAACTACTGTTCTACATGCACCCGGAACTATAGTACCTGTCAGTGCTCCTGTCATAAATATTAGAATATTATCAGGGGCGAGAGGATCTATTTCAGGGTTCAAGTTTTCGAAGAGCTTCTTAGCAGCGATTCCCTGTCCTCCTAGGAAGTATTCTGCATCTTCCTCTTTTAATTCCTCTACTCTAATTTTCTCTCTAAGAAGGTCTACCTCTATAATATTTCCTGCATAACCATACCACTCAGTACTCATGCCACTCCCAGGTCTATATTCTGTAGAGTTGTGTGGCTAGTTCTCTATCCTTATATGGGATCAATCTTAGTTCCTTTTTCTCGCTAGTCAGTAGTGCTACGAATTGTGTAATCGCTACTTCTTCAAGGGTTTCCACTATAGTCTCTGCCTCTACTAAATTATACCCTACACCTATGACTCCATGGTTTTGAAGAATTAGAGCTCTAGCACCTTCTATATGCTTAGCTACTAGTTCTGCTAGTTCGTCTGTTCCCGGATAAGCATACGGAACTATTGGTACTTTTCTAAGGGTAATTACAGATTCCACTGTTATGGGTTTAAGTTCGATACCTGCTATAGCTAGACCTGTGGTAAAGGGATTATGAGCATGTACTATGGCATTGACATCTGGTCTCTTTTTATATATGGCTACGTGGAGTGGCCACTCGATAGAGGGTCTCATGAATCCTTCTATTACATTCCCATCTAGATCTATCTTGACTAGATCTTCATCATGTAGATCTCCTTTAAATATTCCACTAGGTGTTATCCATATCTCTTTGGAATTAGGTAATCTAGCACTTACATTACCACCTAGTGCGGATATCAACCCCCTCGTATACAATACTTTCATAACTCTGATAATCTCTCTTTTGATCTCTTCCTCACTAAACATATAGCTAGTTCACCTGAATTAGACTCTAGAGTATAATAGATAAATTTATGCCTAAAATTTAATATTAAAAAATGGAAATTAGCTAGTCTCCCTTACTAGTTCCTCGAGGCGTGGTCCAGGTACCCACTCTCCTTCTTTGTACATCTCGTAGGGTAGTGGGAATGTCTTTTCATACTCTGCATCCTGTATTAGATACTCAAAGCTCTCTAGGCTACCTTCATTTACTAAATTACAGCATATCTTAACTATTCCATAGAGCTCTCTACAGGGTGCCTGTACTCTCACTAGTGCTACATCTCCCATACCTGAGATTATGGCCTCCTTGACGAATAACACGTCTCTTAACGCGCTCACGAGCGGGTTTATGTACTCTGGCTTAGTGAAGTTGCATAGTATTAACCATACTGGTTCTTCAGCTAAGAAGGGTGGTGTTGCATCAAAGTAGAAGTCTTCTATTAATTCTCTATCTAGTACATGTCTCTTATAGTGGTAATATACTAGCTCCTTGGTCATACTAGTCTTACTGGCAACACTCTTTAGGGTTACTAGTGAGTCCTTTTCCAGCTCTGCCATTATGACCAGGTCCTTATCATCAAAGGCTATAATACCAGGAGCGTAAAACGGCCTGTATTCTCTTCTAGCTCCTTCTTCTATCTTCTTCATTATTTCGTTCCAGTCAATCTTCACCTCTGTGAGTATTGGTCTTGGATTTGAGGGTCCCATTCTTATACAGGCCAGTTCTATATACTTGATCACTCTCTCCTTCATAGTCCGCTTAATATAGTCTCTAAATACGTGAATTAGGTTCCTTGGGATTAGGAATTCAAGAAGAGTCAAGTATCCTTTTGAAGTAAAGTATCTGGTTACTGAACGAGTGTATCCTACTCTTAGGAGATCCTCTACTCTCACGTCATAACCCGATACTAGTACTACTACGGGTTGTAATCCAAGCTTAAAGTAGCTCGGTAGTGCACCTATTCTTATGAACTTTCTCAAATCCTTAATTCTTCTCCATGCTGTAGCATATGAGAAACCTGCCTGAGCGGCGGCAATCCTCAAGTTTAGTGGATTCTTTTTAAGCTCCATTAAAAGTCGTACTTCTCTTTCACCTATCTTATACCTCATTCTCACTCACCCACTATACTCTAGAATTATCTCCTTAATAATCTTTTCCTTATGACTAACATATATGTAATATGGATTAGAAGATATACCTCGTAGACTTTTTTACATAATTATAGGAGTATAAATGATAAGAAGTTAATGAGTTAAAAAGCAAATTGTTCCTTTCATCTCTTCTTTCGAATTTGAGTTAACTAAACAACAATTGTTCTAGTATCTATTTCTCATAAAATTTTCATATAAAACTCGATGTTAGTAATTATTTAAGGTATAATACGTATAGCGCAAGCATTCCCAGTAGTATTCCCTCAATTATGTTGAGTAATTTAGTCGATTTTATAATCCCATGTAGAACTGCTGTAGATATTAAAATAGCTAGTAGTGGTACTATAAAGAGGATGAATGAGATACCAGTAAGCATCATCTTCCCCCCTCTTTTTAACTGTAACTCTTAGACTACTTTCAGGATTAGTAAAGAGTTCAGCTAATTTGATCTCAAGTGATTTATTGACAATTACCTTTCTCCCGGTATTTCTCACTACTAACACTCCTTCCTTAGGAGGATATTCAATTACGTTCCTACACTCTTCTTCACTTCTATAATCTAATAGAATAATTCTTAATCTATTGTCTACGAATATCCCCGTTACGAGAGGAAAATCATGAGAGAGATTTAGGGATAGTAACTTCTGTATCGAGTAAAGAGCGTTGCAGTTGAGATATCATAAAATATAACTTTTCAGGACCTACTATGTTTACAAATGCCTTATACATCTTATCACAATTAAACTAAGGTGTTAAAGGTTAAAAGTACACAATCATTACAATATTTGGTGATCGATTTATGACTAAAGAGATAGGTATAGGCATGTTGGGATATGCCTTCATGGGAAGAGCGCATAGCCACGCTTGGACTGATCTTCCAATATTCTTCTGGCCACTTCCAGCAATTCCTAGACTGATAGTAGTATATGGTAGGCATGAAGATAGAGTAAAGGATGCTATGGTTAGATACGGATTTAAAAAGTACACTACGGATTGGAGAGAGGTAATTAAGGATCCAGAAGTAGAAATATTAGATAACTGTCTTCCTAACTACATGCATAAAGATCCTTGTATTGAAGCTATAGAAGCTGGTAAGCATGTAGTGTGTGAAAAGCCCCTAGCTAGAGATTCCATAGAAGCGAGAGAAATGAGAGATGCTGCTAAAAGGGCTAAGATAAAGACTATGTGTGCCTTTAACTATCGATTCGTTCCTGCTGTGAGATTAGCTAAAAAGATACTGGAAGAGGGAATTCTGGGCAGGGTCTTCCACTTTAGAGCTATGTATCTACAGGATTGGATAGTGAGTCCAGAGTTCCCACTGGTATGGAGGCTTAGAAAAGAATATGCAGGTAGTGGACCTCTAGGAGATCTAGGAAGTCACATAATAGATCTAGCAAGATTCCTAATAGGTGAGATTACAGCAGTTACAGGAGTTATGAGGACATTCATAGAGGAGAGACCTCTACCAGAGGATCCTACCAAGAAGGGTAAGGTAACTGTAGAAGATGCATTCTCAGCCACTGTAGAATTCGAAAACGGTGCTATCGGAACCCTCGAAGCATCCCGCTTTGCCACAGGAAGAAAGAATTATAATAACTTTGAGATCAACTGCGAGAAGGGATCTATAGAGTTTAACTTAGAGAGATTAAATGAACTGAGAGTCTATGTTGTAGAACCCGATGAGAGAAAGTACCTAGAGGGATGGCATGAGATAATAGTAACAGATCCAGCACATCCCTTCATTGAGTACTACTGGCCTCCTGGTCATATTCTAGGATGGGAACATACTTTCGTAAACGAATTACATCACTTCCTCGACTGTGTTGTAAATGATAAGGATGTAGGACCTTATGGAGCTACCTTTGAGGATGGATATAGATGTGCTGTAATATGTGATGCTATACTGAAGGCAGCTGAAGAGGGCAGGAGAGTAACTGTAAAGTACTAGTATTTTTTACTTGTTATTCTTAACTAGAATAGTCATTCCGCATAAGTAGACACTACTAGATAATCTTAAATAAATACGAGGGAATTATAGCCTTTCAAGGCATACTCCCATCCCAGCTTACAGCCCACTCAGTCGTAGATATCATCACTCTTGTCCTCACTGCCCTCTAGGAGATTTCTTATAATTTCTAGTTCTTTAAACTCCTCTTTAATGAGCTCTCTAACTCTCTCTACAGCCTTTACTCCTTATCTTTTCTCCCTCTTCCAACTTTCACTCCTCCTCATAGATCTATACAACCCTAAGCTTAATACTTTCTCTTAGTTACCGAAAAATTAGTACCTTCATACATAGGAATTTTGTGAGTCTACGTTAATGCTATAATTTGAAAGCTAAAAGGGGATCTTTTTCTCCTTAGTATAGGGCTATCTTAATACTTAATAATTAACAGTAGTTAGCAGATAATGGCGGACTGTATGGGAAATCTAGACTACCAGAGAATAATCGAATGTGGATTGAGATTGCTAGAATCCCTAGATGAGCTCGACAAAGCCAGAAGAGAGATCGAGAATCAGCTTAAACTCAAAAGTGATCTAAAAGCAGCACAGAGGATAACATGGATTTTAAGAATGTATGTTAGAAAAGTAGGAGAGATAGAAATTATAAAAATGTTCGGGGAGTTTAAATGAACATCCTAGGACATCTTCTCAAAAGTGCAATGGCACTGAACAGAACAGGGCTGAACTACGCACTTATAGGAGGTATATCATGTATACTTATGGGTGTTAGAAGGGCTACTGAAGATATAGATTATGTAGTCGAGGTCGACAATGTATCTGACATGGAGAAGTTACTAAGGGAGTTAGAGAGGGAAGGATATGAAGTTTGGACAATAGATCCTGAGAAAGTATTGAAGGGATTAGGAAGATTTAGTATAGAGCTTGAAGATGGTTACAGGTTGGATTTCAAAATAGCTAAAGAGAAAATACACTTCGAGACCTTGAAGACTGCTATAACAGTGAAGATAAGAGGAGTAGATGTTAAGCTTACCAGGATAGAGGAGAACATAGCAGCTAAATTGCTAATGCCAAACTCGCTTAAGGATATAGAGGATGCACTATGGCTCATGTACCAGTATCATGAAGAACTCGACTGGAATAGAATAGACAAACTCGTAGGAGCAAAGAGCATAGATATAGTGATGAAACTTCTTGACAGAATAGCTAGTGAACTTTCCGAAGATAGAATAGTACTTGAGAGGATAGAGTACCTAAGGAAAATCCTTCTTAATGTCAAAAGGAAATCATATCACTAGATAATGATTCCATTCCCCTGAATAGCATTCTC
>CAZFTG010000013.1:0-35784 GCA_964522205.1 uncultured Thermoproteales archaeon | reverse complement strand
TGAGATAGCTGATTCTATTAGGAACAATGAAATACGTACTATACTATTGACTAATGGTTACCTATACCCTCCTGTAGATAGTTTTGATGAAATTGAGGTGAGTATAAAGGCATTCAGCCACCAAGTACACAAGTACTATACAGGTAAGTCCAATAGAAGGATTTTAAGGAACTTTAAATCGATCTATGAGAATGCTCCAGAGAAACTCTCAGCTGAAACTGTTCTCATTCCTGGTCTTGTAGATATTGATGAAATAGAGCGCATTGCGGAGTTTATATCGAGTATAGACCCTACAATACCCTTGAGGATAGACTGCTACTGGCCTGTAGTACCTAATACCCCATGGCGAGCCCCTACGAGAGAGGAGATAAGATCGGCTGTTATTATTGCTCGTAAATATTTAGAAAACGTACATTTCCTATCGAGCGACGCCAAGGTTATTGGAAAAGTGCACAATCTATGGCCAATTAAGTGATCGCTATGAAGGTCGCTGTTTCCTGGAGCGGAGGGAAGGATAGCTGTCTTTCTCTTTTTCGAGCTCTAAAAATGGGGTATAAACCAGTATACATATTCAACATAGCTGTAAGGAGAGGAGAGGCCCCGAGAGTACATGGTCTAGATCCATCTATCATTAATGCGCAAGCCGAAGCACTCAATATACCCCTAATTCAAAGAGAGGCTACATGGGACACGTATGAGCATGTATTCAAGGGGATAGTTAGAGAGCTTAAGTCGAAAGGAATAGAGGGAATAGTTTTCGGAGATATACATATTGAGGAACACCGTAAGTGGAATGAAAGAGTATGTAAGGAACTTCAAGTTGAACCTATCTTACCACTATGGAAAAATGATGTTAGAGAGATAGCTGAAGAATTCATTAATGCAGGCTTTAATGCTATAGTTGTATGTATAAGAGAAGATAAACTCTCAAAAGAAATACTAGGTAGACACTTCAATCTAGAACTCTTAGAGATACTTGGGAAATTTGATATAGATTTAATGGGCGAGTATGGAGAGTACCATACGTTAGTCTTAGACGGACCTATTTTCAAAATGAGAATAGTAATACTGAAAACAAATATAATTAAGATTGCCCCTCACTATTTAGTCTTAAACCCCACGAGGTGGTGTCTTGTTAAGAAAAATCGCCAAAATCCTTAAGGACCTCGTGTGCTTTTTTACGATAATACCTTTAGGAATGGATGAGAAGACCCTCGAGAATACTGCAAGATACTTACACTTATCTCTGCTTATAGGAAGTATAATAGGCTTCCTAGCTGGCCTTATGATGACTGTACTTAGGCCTATCTCTAGGATTTTAGCTGGAATACTAACTCTAGCGTTTATTGAAGTAATCACAGGCTTCCATCATATAGATGGGCTAATGGACTTGGGGGATGGACTAATGTGTCGTGGCACTCCAGAGGATAAGATTAAGTGTATGCATGATAAGTTTGTGGGTGTTGGAGGATGCGTAGCATCCTTCTTAGTAATACTGGCCACTATAGCCTCTCTTATTGAATTAAGTACTCCTCTCATTATTCATGCACTAATTATCACTGAGACCAGTGCTAAACTGGGTATAGTCTACTTAGCGACTTTCGGCCGTTCAGCATCTAGAGGCATGGGTAAGTTCTTCATTTCAACCTTTCAAAGCAGTTATAAGTATAGTAAGTTTGCCTTTGCTGTAATGTACGCCATATGCATTTCTCTAATCCTATTAAGCTGGAGAGGAATCATAATACCTCTTATAACTCTGGGAACAGCTCATATTATTCTCCTAATATCACTTAGAAGTTTTAAAGCCATTACTGGGGATGTAATGGGTGCTACCAATGAGATTGTACGTTTAGTGTGCCTGATCTCTATGCTGGTGATAACCAAGTGAAGGTATGTTCCATAATCATGGCAGGGGGCAAGGGGTCTAGAATGGGTCTTAATGTAGAAAAACCTCTAATCAAGATTAAAGGAAAATTTATGATTCTATATGTGATTGATGCTCTTAGAGAATCTCAAAGCATTTCGAGAATTATAGTCGCTGTAACTAAGAAAGTGCCAGAGACCTCTAAGATTATCAAACAGATGGGAATAGAAGTTCTAGAGACCCCCGGCTTAGGTTTTATAGAGGATTTAAAATATGCTATTAGAACACTTAGACTTCATCACGTCCTCGTCATATGTGCAGATATTCCACTTATAACAGCGGATATCATCGACTTCATAGTGGATAGATATTGGAGGAGTGGAAAACCAGCCCTAGCCGTATATATACCCATTCACGTATACAAGAGATTATGTCTAGTCCCTGAGTACAAGTTTAAAATTCGTGGAGTAGAGGTCGTACCAGCAGGAGTGAACATTATAGATGGTACAAAAATAGACCAACCTTACTTAGAGGAAGAGCATTTAATACTTGAGGATATTAGACTTGCAGTTAATGTAAATACGCAGAAAGCGCTAAGTATTGTTAAAACACTTCTAGAAGAAGTCTAGTTAAAATTGCCATAACCATAAATGCTACCATGGATGAAACAGCCACTTTAATCGCCTTAGAGACGTCTCCGGGCTCTATAGGTCTAGTGGGATCTCCAAGTCTGTAATGCCCTGGCTTTTCTAGACATATTCCCAATACACCAGCCATAGCAGCCATAGGATGGCCTGCGTTCATACTCTCTGTTTTATTCCTATCCCTTAAGTATATTCTCCAAGCCCTTAAGATTGAGGTACTGATAATCGGAGAAGAAATTATTATCAATAATGCTGTAATTCTTGCAGGTATGTAATTTATGATAGTATCAAGTTTAGCAGAGAACCAACCCACATCTTTTAGCTCAGCAGTTCTGTAACCTATAGCCCCATCTATAGTGTTCACTACTCTTTGAAAAAGCGCGCCAATAGGTCCAAGTAAGAGGTAGTAAAACATAGGAGAAACGAAACCGTCTACGAGACTTTCGGCTAAAGATTCTATCGATGCCGAGAGAAGATGTTCATCATCAAGTTTGTAGACATCTCTCCTAACGAGGTGTTGAGCAAGCTTTCTTGCTAATTCTCCCCTACCCATACTTACAGCTTTTCCAACTCTGTAAACTAGTTCCAAGAGTAGTCTTGTCGAGAAGGATACTTTAAGTATGTATGCTGCACAGAACAGCCAGATAATAGGTGAGATTCTATAACATAGTAGCATAAGCACAGTGTAGAGTAATAAATGGGTCAGAATACATGTTAGATTTACTATTATTCCAAAAAGCCTTGAGGAGAAAGGTCTGGTAAGCCTTTTAGCCATAAAGTACGAGGTATGGACTGGATGAATCGTCAATAGTATTCCTTTATGAAAAGGATAGAGTATTTCCATTAGAAAAGCAAGACCTAGTATCATGATAAATGATTGTAAGTCTAGTGGTATAATCCAAGACCAAAATTGTGGATCCATAAGCTCTCAACCGCGGTCTTCATTGATCCTTCTAAAATCTTTTAATGCTCTTACTAATTGTACGATCTCCTCTTTCGGTCTAACAGATACTCTGAAGTATTCCCTTGAAAGGCCTATGAAGTTGTGGCATGGTCTTATAAGAATACTATACTTCCTTACTAGAAAATCTCTAAGTTTTATACAATCTAAACCGTAGAAGTGAGATAAAATATAGTTAGAGCACGAGTCGAAAGCTCTAAACCCTACTTTATTAAGTTCTTTAACCAACTCCTTTCTTAACGTCTTTACAGTGCCTCTAGTCACCTCTAAGTACTTATTTAATTCTTCACGAAACTCTAGAAATTTGGTTATAGCATAGGATGCGATTATATTTACGTTCCACGGAGAACGTATATGTTCTATTCTTTTTACAAAGTTCCTATTTGGTGAATAAATAATACCTATTCTAAGACCAGGAATAGAGAATATCTTTGTATAACTTCTAGTTATTATCAAGTTGTCCATGTTCAAGTTAAATCCCGAAAATTCGTCTCCAATAAAATCTATGTACACTTCATCTACCATTAATATACAATTAAACCTAGAGAGTTCTTGAGCTAATTCTTCTAGTAACCGTAATTCTAGTAGCGATCCTGTTGGATTGTTAGGATTGCTCAGAATGACTAATGCATCTCTAAAACACTGTATTTTCTCCAGAACGAAATCAATATTGAATATCCATCTATTCCCTACAACCCTGTAGGCTTTTATAGGACAAAAGCGCTTACCTAATACCCTTAGTAACATATTTAGATCCTGTTCACCATAGGTAGGTGATAGTGTAACCACAGCCACTATATTCTTAGACAGAGCAAAAATAGCGAGGTTTAAAGCCTCAGCACTCCCATTGGTAACAGAGACTAAGTTCTTGGAAATTCCATGAAAGGACGAAATAGCTTCTTTAAGCTCGCAGTATTCATAGTCTGGATATGATACATAGGTTTTTAACTTAACTGCTTCCAGAATTAACTTCTCGAGCAGGGAAGGAGGACCTAAGGGATTTAGGTTTGTACTAAAATCTATGAAATCTTTCATATCCATTCTCAATCCTGATCCATGAAATCGCACCTGATCACCTAAGATATCTTTAATAGAGAACTTAAAACAATAAGTATACTCATCCTAGTAGTGCTATATTTCACAAGTTAGAATTGTTAGCCTGTAATAACCGAACTATGTATCCCAAATACTTATTTGTAGCTTTAGTTGAAAGTAATTGGTGTAGGATTTGGCATCGGAAGAGTATATCCAATGTCCCTGCGGGAGAGTGATAAAAGACGCCTCTGAATATAAGACACTATACTTAAAAAAGGAGGTCTATGAAATAGATATAATATGTCCAAATGATACCTGTTACCTCAGAGAACTGGGGTATATTAAGTTCAGAATAGGAGAGGGTGATAAGATTACTATCACCCATGCAGCCTTCTACCCACCTTTTGTGACTTGGAACGCTGCAAGATTGGGCAAAGAGAGGACAAGTGCACTGCTCAAAGAACACCTGAAAGAACTAGTAAAGAAGTACATCGACTGGGATAAAATAAAGAGGGTGACTGAGGAAGCTGAAAGACAGGCAGCCGAACTCGCTGGAACAACTACAGAGGAAATAAGTCCTGAGGAAGGATCATCTGAAGAAACCGAATAAAGTTATTACTCGATATGATAACTGTTTTATTTAACGTCTACTTAACACCAACAGACTTATTTATAGCTTAACTATGAATTTGAGGAGTGAATATGAGGAGACTCAGTTCAAAACCATCAAAGGTGAGAAAACGGTACTACAATACTCCACTCCATAGAAGGTGGAAAGACCTTTCAGCTCCACTAGCTGAAAATTTAGTAAGAGAATATGGAGTGAAGAGACTACCTGTGAGAAGTGGAGACACAGTACTCATAGTCAGAGGAGAATACTCAGGTCATGAGGGTAAGGTAGTTGAAGTAGACTTAAAAGAAAGGAGAATACATGTAGAAGGAGTTACTAAGACAAAAGCAGACGGGACCTCAGTATTCTATCCTCTACACCCATCTAAAGTTATTATAACCAGACTAGATTTATCTGACTCCTGGAGGAAGAAGATCCTAGAGAGGAGAAAGAGGTGATCTCATGAGAAGAGGTAGGGGAAGCTTAAGGCATTTAAAACGAAGTCCAGCACCATCCTTCTGGCAGATTATGAGAAAAGAGAGAACATGGACTGTAAAACCCGCTCCTGGACCCCACTCTCTTCGGAGATGTATCCCTCTAGGTATATTGATTAGAGATTACTTCAAACTAGCAGAGAGTATGAGAGAGGTTAGGAGAATCCTAAGCGAGGGACAGATAAAAATTGACGGGAGGATTAGAAGGAACTACAAATATCCAGTAGGTTTGATGGATGTGATCGAAATTACTACTACAGGAGAGTTCTATAGAGTAGTCCCTCATAGACAGAAATTCTTATGGCCAATCAAGATAGATCACGAGGAGGCTAATTTAAAACTATGTAGAATAGAGAATAAGGTAACTGTAAAGGGTGGTCATATCCAGCTGAACTTACATGATGGTCGTAATATATTAATTAGAGTGGCAAATCCTATGAATCCCGAAGAGGATGTGTATAGAACTTTTGACTCATTACTGATAGAGATACCAGAGCAGAACATACTAAACCATGTGAAACTGGATCTAGGCACTATGGTAGTAGTAGTGGATGGGAGAAATGTAGGTAGGATGGGGAAAATTAAATCGATAACCCCCGTATTTAAACGTAAGAACTACTTAGTAGAACTAGAAGACCCGAATGGAGTAAGATTCTCCACAATACTAAAATACGTATTTCCAGTGGGTATAGATAAACCCTTAGTAACAGTCTCAGGTGTATGAATATGTCACGTCCTGAGCTGATAATAGATCATCCCATGAGGGCTATAAGACTCGGAAAAGTAGTAGTAAATATGGCTGTAGGAACCTCTGGTGAGAGATTAGCGAATGCAGCCAAAGTATTAGAGGAGTTAACAGGACAAAAGCCATCGCTTAGAAAAGCAAAGAAGACCATAAGAGAATTTGGTATAAGGAGAGGAGAAAATATAGCAGCGGTAGTGACGTTGAGAGGAAAGAGAGCAGTAGAGTTTCTCAGAAAAGTCTTTGAAGGTGTGAACTACACTATAAAAGCAAGTTGTATAGATGACTACGGTAATATCTCCTTCGGTATCAGTGAACACATCGTTCTTCCCGGTACTAAATACGATCCAGAGATAGGGATATTCGGATTTGATGTAAACATAGTTCTGGAGAGACCTGGGTTTAGAGTAGGCAGACGGCGTAGAAGGAGGAATAAGATAGGTAAAAAACACAGAATTATACCAAGAGAAGAAGCCATAGCCTTTCTCGAAAAGGTATTCAATGTGAAAGTAGTATACGACTAGTCCAGTTATGTACATAATTATCGACTATGATAAAAACCTAGCGTACATAGTTTAATTTAAATATCAGGGATAAGACCAAGTAAAGGAAATAAGGGGTGGAATAGTGGGTAAAATAAAACCGCCTAAACAGCGTAGATATGGAAAGGGTTCAAGAAGATGTAGAAGATGCGGAACTCATGAAGCTCTGATAAGGATACGTGGAATAAATATATGTAGGAGATGTTTTAGAGAAGTAGCACCATTACTAGGCTTCAAGAAGTACATGTAGGGGTAATGGGATATGGTGATGATGGATACCTTAGCTAATGCACTAGCAACTATAATGAATAATGAGATAAGAGGGCATAGAGAATGCCTAATATACCCTGCGTCTAAACTCATTGGTAGAGTATTGATGACACTTCAGAAAGAGGGATATATTGGGGAGATAAGGTATATAGAGGATGGAAGAGGAGGGAAGTTCATAGTACAGCTCTTGGGGAGGATTAATAAGTGTGGTGTAATTAAGCCCAGATTCCCCGTTAAGAAAAACGAATATGAAAAATGGGAGAGAGTATACCTACCCTCTAGAGAGATGGGAATATTGATAGTATCGACACCGAAGGGTGTAATGAGTCATAGAGAGGCTATATCAAAGGGTCTAGGAGGAGTATTACTAGCATATGTATATTAGGGAGGAGTGAAACATGAGTGAGAGTGAGAATAAAGCTAAACCTGTACTTTCCAGAGAAGAAAAAAGGCTACTGAGGATAAGGGAAGATATGAAGAGTAGAAAGCCCAAGTTCACTAGAATGAATTACTGGTTACTTGATAGAATAGATGAAGATACTTGGAGGAACCCCAGAGGACTAGATAACAAGATTAGACTGGAGAGAAAGGGCTTTCCATCCAAAGTCAAGATTGGCTACAGAAAACCTAGGAAGATCAGAGGTCTCCATCCTTCGGGTTTCAGAGAGATCATAGTGCACAATGTGGCAGACTTAGAGCTAGTAGATCCTACTAAAGAGGCTATTAGAATCGCATCGACTGTAGGGATGAGAAAACGAGAACAAATACTTAATAGGGCTAGAGAGCTAGGAATTAGAGTGCTAAACCCATAGGTGATCCTAATGAGTGCTGTGGACAGAGTAAAAAGACTTGCCGCTGAAGTACTGGGAGTTGGTGTGAACCGTATATGGATAGACCCTAACGAGCTGGATAGAGTAAGTCGTGTTATAACGAAAGAGGAAGTAAGATCACTAATAAAAGAGGGGATTATTAGAAAGAGACCTATTAAGGGAGTCACCCGACATAGAGCAGTGCTCAGACATCAAAAGGAAAAACGAGGAAGGAGAAAAGGGAGTGGAAGTAGAAAAGGACCTCGTATAGATCCTAAGGAACAGTGGATATCTAAGATACGTGCTCAGAGGAAATTTTTGAGAATGCTAAGAGACAGGAAGATAATAGATAGGAGAGCCTACAGAATGCTGTATAGAATGTGTAAGGGTGGGGCTTTTAGAAGTATAGCTCACCTTAAGCTATATATAAAAGAGCACAATCTAGCTAGGAAGATATAGGGATGATCTATGGCTAGAGGAGGAAGATACAAGGTTAAGTTTAGAAGGAGGAGAAAAGGTTTAACTAATTACTACAAGAGAAGAAAGTACATACTCTCAGGAAAACCTAGATTGGTCATAAGAAAGACAAACAGTCACATAATAGCCCAAATAATAGTTGCTAAACCGCAGGGAGATGAGATCCTCGTAGCAGCACATTCATCAGAACTCAGGAGATTCAAATGGTTAGGTGATACCAACAATACTCCTGCTGCTTACCTTACAGGATTACTCATAGGTCTAAGGGCTAGCAAACTTGGGATAAAAGAGGTTATAGTTGACATAGGTCTACATAGACCTACTAAAGGATCAAGAATATTTGCAACACTTAAAGGGGCTATAGATGGAGGTCTTAAGATACCCCACAGTCCTGAGATATTCCCCTCCGAGGATAGAATAGAAGGAGTTCACATATCTAAATACGCCGAGATTATTAAAGTAGAGAATCCATCACTATATGAACGTATGTTCTCTCAATACCTTAAGCGTGGTCTTGAACCTACAGATCTACCCAAGCATTTCAAAGAGATTAAGCAAAATATAATCCATTCGTTAACATCTAAGCCATCTTCCTAACTAAATCGTTAATAGCTGATCCTCTATATCCTAATTCTCCTCCAGCACCAAATCTCTTTTTAATGGTATACTTAAAACCACCAGAGGGGGGATGTAATCTGAATACAGGTTTCAGTTCTCTCAAATCCTTTATCGAGATCTTCCCGTTTAAGATTGCTTGTGCTAGTTCTTTAAAATCATGAAAGCCTAGCTTTTGTATATACTCTAATGTCAATCTCCTTCCACCACTTAGTCTCCCTCTTCTCTCCAAAAGTACTGCTAGTGTATCCCTATCTATTTCCCCCCAGGTTACATAGTCCGATACCTTCCTTAACATTCCTAAAATGGTCGGAGTTTCCTCAACTAATACTGCATGAAATTTTTTGTGAAGCCTGAGGAGTTTAAGTGTGTGTTTCACATCTGGAGGTACATCTACCTGTCCCCTTAGTCTAATGACCAGTAGTTTTTTAGACATGATCTACCACTCCCTAGGGGTCTTGATTTTATAGGTGTTCCTGAGAGCATTGTATGTAGCCTTAGCGAAGTTGACTGTAGACCTAGTATGCCCTCTTGTCTTTGTCCATACATCCTTTATACCAGCATATCTTAGTACTACCTTAGCCGTATCACCAGCTACAAGTCCTACTCCTCTAGGTGCTGGAAAGAGCCATATCTCTACACTACCACTCTTTCCCCATACTTTAAATGGTATACTATGAGGCAAGTTACACGAGCATTCCCAACTACCGCAACCCCTCCTCACGGGCACTATGTTAAGTTTCGCATCTACTATTGCTTTCTCTATAGCCTGTCTCACTAACCTAGCCTTGCCTAATCCTATACCCACATATCCATTAAAGTTACCAGCAACTACTAATGCTTGAAAAGCACTAACCTCTCCAGCATCAGTCTGCCTTTGTACGAGGTTTATGTTAAGTACTTCATGCTGTAGATCTGGTAGTAATACATCTACTATCTCTACTTCTTTTATTGGTAGATTACGCTCGAATATCTCATCTATTGAGGTTATTTTTCCCTCTTTAACCATATGCCCAAGTTTTGTCCTAGGTTTCCATTCTTCTATTGATTCTCCCATACCACCACTCACACTTGATAGTGAAAGGCTTATTTTTAATACTTTCTATAAAGTGTATCTACATTCCTCAACTACTATAATTCTAAACACTCTACTCCCTATTTTAAGATAATGAGATACCTAAGACTATAAAAAGCATTTATAGGACTATTGCAGTTTTTGATTAGATAGCGTTAGGTGCACGATATGTCAGTAAGGAGAGAGAAAAAGTCACGAAGCTATAGAGGTACTCGCTCCTGTGGATGGGGGAGAGTAGGACAGCATAGACGACGAGGTCGTAAAGCCGGTAGGGGGAGAGCTGGCTATCATAAGCATAAGTGGACTTGGGTGTTAAAGTATGCACCGGATTGGTTTGGAAAACATGGTTTCACAAGGCATCCATCGATAACTCCGAGATATAGGACCATAAATGTGGGAGAGATAGAGGAACGAATAGATATTTGGCTTTCAAAAGGTCTAGTATCGAAGACCACTGAAGGGTTTATTGAAGTCGATCTACTTAAAATAGGTTACTCTAAAGTACTAGGAAGAGGGAATATCACTAGACCACTTGTAATAAAAGCAGTAAAGTTTACAGAGAAGGCAAGAAAGAAGATAGAAGGTACCGGAGGTAAGGCAATAGAGGTGAAATAGATGGGATTTACTAATGCTATAGAACCAGTACTAAGAGTGCTCCCAGAAATTCCAAAACCCACGAGGAGACCGTCACTAACAGAGAGATTTGTATGGACTGGCATAGCTCTAGTATTATATCTGGCAATGGCTCATACTCCTATATACGGCATACCGTGGCAAACTTCAGGCTTTGAGCAACTAGTACTCCTTAGAGTAATAACAGCCTCTCGTAGGGGTACTCTAATGGAACTCGGTATAGGCCCACTCGTCACCAGTGGTCTAATATGGCAGCTCCTAGTAGGTAGTAAAATAGTGAATATAGACATTACTACGAGAAGAGGACGGGCTCTATTCACAGGCGCGCAAAAACTCTTTTCAATAATATTTACTATAGTCCAAGCATTAGCATTCATAGTAGGTGGAGCTTATGGTCCGCTGAGTCCCTCGATAGCGATATTAGTATTCCTCCAATTGACTACAGCTACTCTCATAGTCCTATTATTAGATGAAATGCTTCAAAAAGGATGGGGGATAGGAAGCGGAGTTAGCCTCTTTATAGCTGCCGGGGTCTCTCAAGATATCTTTTGGAGAATGTTCTCTCCCCTTGAACTTCGAGGAGGTCTACCTTTAGGTATAATTCCAGCTACAGTAGTAGCAATTACAAATGGAGTAACTGCGGGCTCATGGGATAAACTATATTCAATTATACTCCGAGTAGGCTATCCAGATATACTAGGACTTATCTCAACCTTTGCTTTCTTCATAGTACTAATGTACCTGGAAAATATGAGGATCGATATTCCAATAGGAGTATCTAAGTATGGTGGTATAAGATCGAGTATTCCTCTAAAGTTCCTATATGTTTCAAACATTCCCATAATACTAGTCTCAGCTCTCTATGCAAATGTTCATATATTCTCTCAATTAATATGGTTGAGGATAAATAAAGAGGATTGGATATACAATAATATACTCAAGTATCTATTTAACTATAATCAGACAAATGGTCAATTGATACCTTTAAAGGGTACTCTAGTATACTACCTCAACCCTCCTAGAAGTTACCTTTCCATTCTAAAGGATCCAGTACACTTTACAGTATATTCTCTCCTCTTTATAGGACTATGTGTACTCTTCTCCATAATATGGATCCAAACATCCGGAATGGATCCATGGAGTCAAGCTAGGCAATTAGCTGAATCTGGTATATACGTCCCAGGCTTTAGGAAATCGCCTAGAGTAATAGCCTCGATACTATCGAGGTATGTACCTACTCTCTCGATACTCAGTGGACTGCTAGTGGCCTTAATAGCTATAGCAAGTGACATCGTAGGTGTCTTTGGTGGTGGTATAGGAATACTATTATTGGTAGGTATACTCGCTCAATATCAGGCTCTAATAGTACGTGAAAGAGCACTCGAAATGTATCCTCTACTGAGAAAGTTGACTGGAGTGAGGTGATTAGATGGGAGGAAGACAGAGGACTTCTATGTTCATAGAATTGGAGGAGAAGAGGAGGCAGAAGGAGGAGAGAAGTAGGGGTAGAAAGAAGGGTAAGAGGAAGTGAGAGAATACCTCATACCTCTTAGAGACTCTCCTAGGTTTATCATAGCTATTCCGAGTTCTCTAGTAGAAAATGATAGCCTTCTAGAAGCATCTATAAAGCTTGGATTTATAGCTAGAAGCGCCGCTATCTTCAGAGTTGAGGGAATAGAGATCTTCCGAGATCAATTGGATCAAAACTACAGAAGGAATATAATGCTAATTAATGATGTCCTAAGTTATATTGAAACACCGCAGTACCTAAGAAAGAGACTATTCAAAATTAAGAAAACCCTTAAGTATGTCGGAATACTTCCTCCCCTAAGAACACCACACCATCCCCTTATTAACGATATGAAAGAGGGAGAGTACTCCTTTAGAGAGGGAGTTGTAGTGAGTACTACTAACCATGGAAGCTATATTGATATAGGGCTCAAAAGCCCAGTCCTGGTCAAGGAGCCCCTTAAGAAGGGTAGTAGATGTACTCTCCTGGTTAGACTGAGAGGAAAAACCATAGAAGCTAAACTCTGGAGTAAAAACAGAATAAATATCTACTGGGGTTACAGAATCAGAACCTATGGCTCTCTTCAAGAACTTATTGAAAACTATGAAGAAGATACTCTGAAGATAGCTACATCTAAGTATGGAAATATCATAATAGATCTATTCAAAAGATTATATAATGAGTTCAAGAAGAAAAGTAATGTACTCATAATATTTGGGTCTAGGAGAGGGCTCTTTGAGATTGCAGAAAGTGAAGGAATGGAATTGGGAAAAGCTGTGGATTATGTAATCAACACTATACCACGACAGGGAGTCGAGACGGTGAGATCAGAAGAAGCTATACTTGCAACACTCTCATTATTCAATATTTTAAAGTATCTTTAGGCTGAAATTCTATAGAAAGCTTTTTAATACTGACTGTAAAAGTGAAGAGACTGAGGTTAGAGGGGTAGTAACGTGGTAAAGGATTCCAAACCTAGAAGAGGATCTATGGCATATTATCCCCGTAAGCGAGCCAAGAGTATCGTAGCCAGGATAAGAAGTTGGCCAAAGATAGAAGAAGTAAAACCCCTAGGGTTTGCTGGATATAAAGTGGGTATGACCCATGTTATCCTTATAGAGGATAATCCTAATAGCCCCTACTATGGAAAAGAGGTAGCAAAAGCCGTTACTATACTAGAAACTCCTCCTTTATATGTATGTGGTATTAGAGCATACACTAAGACCCCTTATGGATTAAAGTGCCTCTGCGAAGTATGGGGTAAAGACCTACCCAAAGATCTCGAGAGGGTATTTACAGTTCCAAAGAGTCCTGTGGAAGAACATGAAGAGAACATGAAGAAGTTCCTATCAATGAAAGAGGAATTTAACGAGATAAGGTTAATAGTATGTACCCAACCTAGAAGAGCTGGAATTCATAAGAAGAAGCCAGAAATCCTAGAGATACCAGTAGGAGGTTCTATTGAAGACGCCCTTAAGTACGCTTTAGAAAAACTGGGAAAGGAGATAAATGTTCGCGAATTCATATCACCAGGAGACCTAGTGGATGTGATATCAATAACTAAAGGTAAGGGTTTTGCGGGAGTAATCAAGAGGTATGGCGTTAAGATCATGCCCAGATGGCATAAACATCGAAAAGGAAGTAGAAGAATAGGTTCAGTAGGTCCTACTAAGCCCCATGTCATGTTCACTACACCTAGACCAGGTCAACTTGGATTCCATCAAAGAACAGAATATAATAAAAGAGTCCTCATGATAGGCGATGACCCTACTAATATTAATCCTCCAAGTGGTTTCAAACACTATGGAGTAATTAAAAGTCAATACGTGATACTAGAAGGCTCTGTTCCAGGACCTACTAAAAGACTTGTAAGACTGAGGCTTCCTATAAGACCACCTACTAGATTACATAAAGCTGAACCTAATATAACGTACATAGGAGTGACTACAAGAACACCTGGAGGTTGATATACATGGTAATAACTAGAGCTCCTTACTTAAAAATAGAGGAGGTTAAAGATACTGCCCCCGTTTATAACCTCAAGGGAGAAAAGATAGCCGAAATACCTCTACCAAAGGTCTTCAATACTCCTGTGAGAGAAGATCTGATAAGAAAAGTATTTCTAGCACTAAGAACCTCTAGACTACAACCTAAAGGTACGGATCCCCTAGCTGGTAAAAGAACTACTGCTGAAAGCTGGGGAGTAGGCTATGGAGTAGCACGAGTTCCAAGAATTAAAGGTTCCACTAGAGCCGCTTTTGTCCCTATGGCCGTCGGAGGTAGGAGAGCACACCCACCCGTAACTACTAAGAGAATAAGAGAGAGGGTTAACAGGAAGGAGAAGAGATTAGCACTAATGTCAGCTATAGCTGCAACTGCTCATAGATTCTATGTAGAGAAACGAGGACATCTCATAGGAGACATAACTTTACCTATAATAGTTGAAGATAAACTTCAATCACTAAAGCGAACACAAGAGGTTAGAGAGTTTCTTAAAACACTAGGACTATGGAGAGATGTTGAGAGAGCAAGAAAAAGAAGGAGGATAAGAGCGGGTAAAGGTAAGATGAGGGGGAGAAGATATAAGATTCCGAAGAGTGTACTCATAGTAGTTGGAAAGAATGAGGGAATTGTAGAAGCGGCGAGAAATCTAGTTGGTGTAGATATATCGACCATCGATAAACTGAATGTCGAAGCACTTGCTCCGGGAGGTCACGCTGGAAGGCTTACTATCTGGAGTCTAAGCGCTATAGAAGAAATGAGGAGAAAATTCGGTTAAAGAGGTGATACCTATGGATCCTTATAAGATTATCATAAGACCAGTAGCTACAGAAAAAGCTGTAAACCTAGTAGAGACTAACAATACTTTAACATTCATAGTAGATCTGAAAGCTACTAAACACCAGATCAAGAGAGCTATAGAGGAGATATTCAAGGTAAAAGTCCTAAGAGTAAATACCCTCATAACACCTCGAGGGGAGAAAAAAGCATATGTAAAACTGTCTCCCGAACATAGTGCTTCTGAAATAGCTGTTAGATTAGGGATAATCTAATAGGAAAAACTATTTAACTACCCCAATAGAAGAGACTAGGAGACTAGAATGGGTAAGAGACTAATAGTACAGCGTAGAGGAAGAGGAGGATCAGTATTCATATGCCCTAGCTGGAAAAGGGTTGGAAGTGTAAGATACCCTCCCTACTCTACAGATTTTGAGAAGAAAATATTAAGAGGTAAAATACTAGAGCTCATGCACGATCCGGGAAGAGGTGCACCAGTAGCTAAGGTAAAACTAGAGGATGGACGCGAAATTCTGATGTTACCACCAGAGGGAATAGCAGTAGGTGGTACAATATACTATGGAGCTAATGCCCCTCAAGAACTTGGTGCTATAACCTGTCTAGGGAACATTGCAGAAGGCTCGCTAGTATGCAATGTAGAGCTGAGGCCTGGGGATGGAGGTAAAATAGCTAGATCAAGTGGTTCATATGCTATCGTACTCTCTAAAGTCGGAGATAAAGTACTAATACAACTTCCCTCTGGAAAAGTCAAAGAAGTTTACAGTAGGTGTAGAGCCACTATAGGAATAGTGGCAGGAGGGGGTAGAATAGAGAAACCCTTCCTTAAAGCGGGGAGAGTGTACCACTTGTCTAGATCAAAAGCATGGAAATATCCCACAGTAAGAGGAAAAGCTATGAACGCATATGCACATCCACACGGTGGAGGATCGCACAAGTCCAGGAGAACAGGTAGTACACCAGTACCTAGAACAGCACCTCCAGGACAGAAAGTGGGATTCATAGCTGCAAGAAGAACAGGAAGAAGAAAAGGTAGAAGAAAATAGTTAGTCCTTAGAGAAATTTAAATAACACGATCTCCTTGTGAAAATGGTGGTGTGGAAATGAGCAAAGTCTTCAGGTTCCGTGGCTATACACTAGAAGAACTACTTATGATGCCAATGGACGATTTCATAAAACTACTCCCTTCTAGACAGAGGAGAAGCTTACTTAGAGGACTGACACCCCAACAGAAAAAACTCATGGAAAAAGTGAGAAAAGTGAGAAAGAAGCTTAGCCAAAACCCTAAAGCAAGATACATAATAAAGACACACTGTAGAGATATGATAATACTCCCAGAAATGGTAGATTTAACGATTCATGTATACAATGGAAAAGAGTACATCCCTGTCAAAATAGTGCCAGAAATGATAGGTCATTACTTAGGAGAGTTCGCACCAACATGCAAGAGAGTCGAACATGGAGCACCGGGATTAAAGGCTACAAGAAGTAGCATGTATGTACCTCTTAAATAATTTCCTTAAAATTATAAAAATGAATAATTCCTAAAAGATAAGGCAAAATATGTAGTGAACCGTACTTCTAAGGTTCTCTTAGTAACTCATCAGTACATTAAAATCTTAACTATATTATACTGCTTTAAGCTTTATAATTAAGAGTAGACATAATATGGGTTAAAAGTAATGAGCTTTAATGTTAGAACTGTTTTATAACCATACGATTAGTTTAATTGAAGTTTGATATTCGGATTGCATGGTGTCACGAAGCATATAGTGATATACCCTACTTTATTACTTAAATATCCCACATGAAGACCATACATAGGGGAGAAGAGTGAAATATTATTTCGGTCCTGCTGGTAAGCCTATATCCTTCACCGGTAAGGCTATAGAAGAGGTTCCTAAGTTCCTAAGAGAAATAGGATTGAACGCTCTGGAGTATGAGGCTGTCAGAAGTGTGAGAATCAGCGAAGAAAGGGCTAGAGTTCTGGGAGAGAGAGCTATAAAGTTTAATGTTAAACTGTCCCTCCATGCTCCCTATGCACTAAACTTAGCTTCAGCGAATGAAGAGACCCTTAATAACAGTATAGCTAGACTTGTGACTGCTACCAAGGCCTCTATGTGGATGAAGGCTCCTATAACGGTATTCCATGTAGGGTACTATGGAGAATATAGTCGAAGAGAGGCCCTAAAGAGGGCTATAGAATCACTAAAGAGGGTAGAGTCACTGATGAGGGAAGAGGGAATAGTAGGTGTATGGTTAGGCCCTGAGACTATGGGGAAACTCAGACAGATAGGATCTCTAGAGGAGGTATTAGAGATATGTAAGTCCTTAGAAAAGGCTAAACCCGTAATAGATTTTCCACATCTCTACGCCAGGAGTAGAGGTGAGAGATATAGACATTACCAAGACTTTATAGAGGATATTGTACTATTAGAACGAGAGTTAGGCACAGAGGCAATTAAACCTCTTCACCTGCACTTTACCGAGGTAGAGTACGGTAGTGGAGGTGAGATCAGACATCATCCTCTAGGTAGTGGCTATGGACCTTCCTTCGAGGACTTAGCAAGAGCTCTTATCGAGCTCGGAGTAGAAGCTGTAATAATAAGTGAGAGCCCTATACTTGAAAAGGATGCCATAAAGATGAAGAGGATTCTAGAAAAAATACTAAGTTCTAGAGCTCCTCAATAGATCAAAACATCAAGCGCACCAGTAAACATAGGGTTATAGTTCGAATTCTAATCTAGTCTGGATAAGGTAAAGCCCTAGCTGGTCGAACTTATAAGCTTAAGTAGTGTTTCTAATACAACGTCCACATTTACCCTTTCTTTGATAGAAATCTCATGAATTCCGGCTAAGTTTGCATTATCTACAGTTCTAAATAGACTTTTCTTAGCCTCTTCTAAGATGCTAGGATCCTTTACAAGGTCTATTTTATTTAGCGCTACGACTATAGGAATATCCTTAAATTCCTTCCGTATCTCGGCTAATACTCTTAATTGGTAATCATATGGATATCCACAGGTCTCTGTGGGATCCAGGATGAAGAGTATGACTCTAGCTAAATGCTTGATTGCTATTATAGCCTGTTTCTCTATGGGATTCCTATCAGTTAGAGGCCTATCAAGTAATCCTGGAGTATCCATAACTTGAATTTTAACTCCACTATCTAATGGTATATGACCCACTGTTAAATTCTTTGTAGTAAATGGATACTCTCTCACTTCTGGTCTCGCTCTAGATACTGCCCTAATGAAGGAGGACTTTCCCACATTCGGTGGTCCTGCAACTACTATTGTTGGAGTATAGGGATTGATATCCTGTAGTCGAAGCAGCTTCCTCTGCACTTCTCTTATGATCCTTAAGTCATCATCTATACTCTTCATTACCGAGAAGTATCTACCAATGGCCTCTCTTCTAATTCTTGATAGCTCTCTCGCATTAGCCGCAAATCTCACTTTCCTCATAAGCTCTTTCTTTATACTATTCAATACCTCTACTACTGCCTTCAGATGAGCTAAATTTGCTCTGACCCTATTTACGTCCACTATTAAGGCTACGAGCTCTCTGTAGAACGGATGTAAGCTCTTTATTCTAGGAAAGGTGGTGTATATGGCTTTCAGTCTCTCTGAAGTATAATCATATAATGTGACTATTCTTGCTTTTTCCCTCTTCCTCAGTCCTACTATGGGTTGTCTTGACTTCTTTATTTCGATTTTCTTAAATCTACGCATAGCTGTCCTTACTATATCCTCTATACCATCTGGTGCGAGTACCATATCTTTGAAGGGTTGCTTCATTACCCAAACCTTCAAGGATATTGAAGAGAGAGTTGCTTATAAAGAGTCAAGGCAAGGACTCTCTAACGACTCTCTAATATGCGGATAGCGATTCTTCTCTTCGAGGTTAAACTATAACTTTAAATAGAATGGTATGGTAGGGACAAACGGTAGACTGGATATGAGAGAGTTGCCCATAGGAGCTACGGCTGTTGGAATAGTATTCGATAGTGGTGTTGTATTAGCAGCTGAGAAAAGGATAGCGTATGGTTTTACCTTAATGAGTAAGGCTGGTAAGAAGGTATTTAGGATAACGGATAGAATAGGTTTCGCTTGTGCAGGACTCATGGCGGATATGCAAACTATAGCTAGAATAATGGCAGCTGAGATCAAGCTATATGAACTAGAGAGCGGACATAAAATGTTAGTGAGGAGTGCTGCAAAGCTCCTCTCTCAGATCCTCTTCAGCAGTAGTAGACAGCTACCCTATATAACAGAGGTTATAGTAGGCGGAGTAGATAGAACAGGTCCTCACCTCTTCGTACTAGATCCCATAGGATCGCTTATTGAGGATAAGTATGTAGCTCTAGGTTCCGGAGCGAAAATCGCTATAGGGATTCTAGAGAGTAATTATAAAGAGGGGATAGATGAGAAGAGCGCTAGAGACCTTGCTATCCTATCAGTTAAGACAGCAATTAGTAGAGATACGATTAGTGGTGATGGAATAGATCTACTCCTCATCACAACGAAGGGGACTGAAACTGAATTTATCCCTGTATAAAGTCGAGAAGAGAGCAGTAAAGCAATACCTAATTACTGAAAAGTTCTTTAAAAGGGAATAGATATTTCTAAGGGAATATGGTAGCTAAAAATCTAGATACACTCTATCAGCTAAGAGAAGCCTATATTAAACAGGGCTATCATTTTACTGGAATTCAGAGCTGTGTTAAGCCCTGCTACTGGATGAAAAAGAGTTTAAGAACGAGAGGAAGAAGTTTCTGCTATAAACAATTGTGGTACTCCATACCATCTCATAGGTGTCTTCAGATGACCCCCACTATACTGTGTAATCTACAGTGTATCTACTGCTGGAGAGCACACGAAATAGACCTAGGACTTAAACCAATAACAAACTACGAGAAAGTGGAGTTTGATGAGCCTAGGGATATAGTTGTAAACACTGTGATTGAGTGGAGAAAGATATTGAGTGGTTTTAGAGGACATCCAGAGGTTGAACCTCGTATGTTTGAAGAGGCAATTCATCCGATTCACGTGACCCTGAGCTTAACGGGAGAGCCATTAATATATCCCAGAGTGGGTGAACTTGTCGAAGAGTATTTTAAATATGGATTTAAATCAGTGTTCATAGTTACCAATGGTACCTTTCCCGAGAGATTATACAGTCTATCTAGGGAGCCCAGTCAGCTCTATGTGACTCTTCCTGCTCCTAATGAAAAGCTATTCAAGCTAGTATGTAGACCTCTAATTCCCAATGCATGGCAAAAACTCACGGATACGATAGAGGCTCTGAGTACACTCAAATGTCCTACTGTAATTAGACTAACAATGGTAAAGGGATATAATATGATCAAGCCTGAAGAGTATGCAAAGATCATAAAATTAGGAGAGCCGACGTACGTGGAGGTAAAAGCTGCTATGGATGTTGGATACTTCAGAAAGAGACTGGGCAAAGAGAATATGCCGAGATATGTGGATATAGTCGAGTTTGCACACGCAATAGCCGATAACCTAGGAGGCTATAAGATAATAGGATGCTACTTACCCTCTAGAGTGGTCTTGATCTCTAAACTAGAAAAACCCCTTAAAGTAATAGTGGATTAGCTAGAACCTTCTCAGAATTACAGCTATTCATATACAGTAAGATTTTATAGTTTATTTTTTTACATCTACTTCCATGGAGTGGTTTAGAGGCTACAGAGGAGCTATTTCTCTGACCTTCGACGATGGTTTACGATCTCAACTTGAGATCGCAGTACCTCTTCTCGATAAGTATGGATTTAATGCTACATTTTACATATGTCCAAGAGGGGATGATTGGAAGAGTAAATTTAGACCATGGAGTGAAGTAGCATCTACAGGTCATGAAATTGGAAATCATACACTCACACATCCATGTTCCTGTAACCTAGTAAAGGATTCTACAAGCCATTGCTTAGACAATATGAGCCTAGAAGAGATAGAAAAGGATATCTTGATGGCTCAAGCTAGAATAGAGGAAATCGCTCCCAGAAAGAAGTATACATTTGCATATCCGTGTTACGAAACTGAAGTGGGTAAGGGTTCTAGGAAAATGAGCTATGTACCTATTGTAGCTAAGTACTTTATAGCTGCGAGAGCTGGATGTGAGCGAAGTACATGTACGAACTCACCAAGGAATTGTGATCTATACAAGCTGGCGTCTTATAAGGGAGAGAGAGCGAGTAGGGATTTATTAATAGGGTGGGCTATGAGAGCTATTCTAGAAGAAGGATGGGCTATATTTACGTTTCACGGTATTAACGAAGGTCACCTCCCTATCTCAAAGTATGACTTAAACTCTTTTCTAGAGTTCTTAAGCTCTTATAGTGATAAGTTGTGGATATCTACAGTGTGTGAGATAGCGGAGTATATTACAAGGTTACGTAAGGATATGGGACTGATGTAGATACACAACTTATAGAATAGTTAAGTTTATCACTCACTGTAAGTGATGATTTTTGAGTGAGATCTTGAAGATCGACTTATGGCTTCTTGATATTAGTTACGATGTTATCGAAAAGGAGATTCCAGAAGTGAGAATGTGGGGCATTACACCCGATGGTAAGAGAGTTGTAGTCTTAGATAGATCCTTTAGACCATACTTCTACGTAGTGCCCAAAGATCCTGAGAGAGCGAAAGAAATAGGTGATGTTCTAATAAGGAGATATAAGGATAAAATACTCAACGTGGATATAGTCAGTAAAAAATACTTTGGAAAACCCATAACAGTCCTCAAGATCACCTGTAAATTACCTGCTCATGTTAAATCCCTAAGAGATAAGGTAAAAGAGATCCCCGGTATAGTAGAAGTCCTAGAGGCTGATATAAGATTCTACATGAGATATATGTTGGATAATAACGTCTATACCTGCTCTTGGAATACTATAGAAGTTGAAGAAGTACCCAACAAAGAGAAATGGCAGGTAGATGCAGTATATCTAGCTAAGAGTACCCCTTCAAGAGCTAATAGGGATGGAATACCAGAGCTTAGAGTCCTCGCATTTGATATAGAATGCTATAACCCACGTGGTACTCCCAAGCCTGATAGAGATCCTATAATTATGATAGGAATAGCTACAAATAGAGGGGATAGAATTGTACTTAAAGCAGACGATCTGAACGATTCAAGAATAATAAAAGAGTTCGTAGAGTTCGTAAGAAAATTTGATCCAGATGTAATAGTTGGGTATAATAGTAATGGATTTGATTGGACCTACTTACTAGAAAGATCTAAGAGATTGAGAATAAAGCTAAACCTATCTAGAGCAAATTCAGAGCCCGCACAAAGTGTCTATGGACACTTTTCCATCTTGGGTAGGGCTAATGTTGACCTCTACGATTTTGCAGAGGAACTAACTGAGGTAAAGGTTAAAACTTTAGAGAATGTTGCGGACTATCTTGGGGTGAAGAAAAAGAGCGAAAGAGTACTCATTGAAGGTGCTTACATATACAAGTACTGGGATGATCCTAGTAAGCGTTCACAATTAGAAAAGTACCTTCTCGATGATATCGAGAGTACATTAGGTCTTTCTGAGAAATTCCTTCCCTTTGCTATTCAGCTATCTAGTATAGTAGGACTGCCACTAGATCAGGTGGGTTCAGCTTCTGTAGGTTTTAGAGTTGAGTGGCACTTAATGAGACATGCATATGAATTTGGAGAGCTTATTCCAAACCGCATAGAAAGACCCTATTCTACCTATAAGGGAGCTATAGTACTGAAACCTAAACCCGGTATCCACGAGAATATAGCTGTACTAGACTTCTCCTCAATGTACCCTAATTTAATGATAAAGTATAACATATCTCCAGATACTTACGTATCTCCTATGGATTATAAAGAGGGGGAAGATGTCTATATAGCTCCCGAAGTAGGCCATATGTTCAGAAAACATCCCGATGGGTTTTATCGAAAAGTACTAAGAAGGCTATTAGAGGCTAGAAATGCTATAAGGAATAAGCTAAAGGATCTCAAACCGGATTCACCAGAGTACAGAGTACTCTACGAGAGACAGAGAGCACTAAAGGTCATTGCAAATGCAACTTATGGATACTGCGGATGGTTAGGAGCTAGATGGTATAAGAGAGAGGTCGCAGAAACTACTACTGCTTGGGGAAGGTATACCATAAAAGATACTATAGAACTAGCTAAGAAGATAGGACTAAAAGTAATATATGGGGATACTGATAGTATCTTTGTTATCTATGATAAGGCTAAAGTTAACGAGCTTACTAAACTCATAGGGGATAAACTTGGGTTAGAGATAAAACCCGATAAGATATATGTCAGAGTCTTCTTCACTGAAGCGAAGAAAAGGTACTGTGGTCTACTAACCGACGGAAGAATCGATGTTGTAGGCTTGGAGGCTGTTAGAGGAGATTGGTCAGAGCTAGCTAAAGAAGTACAGGAGAAAGTTATCGAAATAATATTAAGGGAGAATAGAGTGGATAGAGCTGTAGATTATGTAAGAAAGATTATAAAGAAGTTAGAACGTGGTGAAATTCCACTATCTAAACTTATAATCTGGAAGACTATAGGAAAAGAGCTTGAGGAATACGAGTCTGCTACCGCACATGTAAGTGCTGCTAAAAAACTGATAGAGGCAGGATTTGAGGTTGATAAAGGGGATAAAGTAGGGTACATTATTGTTAAAGGTAGTGGTAGACTCTCTGATAAAGCTATGCCGTACTTGTTTGTGGATAGCTTTGACCAAGTCGATATAGATTACTACATTAAAAAACAAGTAGTTGTTTCGGCTCTCAGAATACTAGAGTACTTTGGAATAAGAGAAGACCACCTCGTTAGCGAGAAGAGACAGACATCCTTACTGGATTTCTTTACTTAGCCAACAATTCATCGAAAGTCACTACAGCTATCCCCTCTACTCTCTTCGTCATGTCCCCTATCCTAGCCCCTACTACCATCTTTACACCCTTCTTCATTGAAAGATCTATTATCCTTTGTGTTATTATACCATCGAATACCAGATAGGCTACGTTCTCTTTAGACTTTTCTAAGTACTCTGCGAGATCCCTTACTGGTAATCTCCTTATCTCCTTCCACTCCTCGTCATATACTATTACCTCTAGTGTACCTCTGAGCTCTCGTAGAGCCTCTATTACATTCTCGGGGATCTCTATTTCTCTAACGGATACCTCTTCTTTTTCCTTATACTTCTTTTTCAGTTCCTCAAGAAACTCTTCCACTGGTAGTGCATTCTTTAGGCACTTAGCTATCTCCTTACCCGTTAGCTCTTCTACTTCCTTATTTGGTGGAGCTACTGCTATATAATCTACGTCAGCTACAGTTACTATGTTCTTAGCTATCATTTCTCCACCTCTGTCTCCATCTACAAATACTATAGTGTTCTTCTTCTTCGAAAGGGATATTATAGTCTTTGGAACAGTAGCTCCTTCTAAAGCTATGACATTCTTGTATCCATGTTTTAGTAAGTTTATAACATCAGCTCTGCCTTCAACTACTATTATCGTATCGCTGCTGTCTATGCATGGTCCTGCTGGTAACTGATCAGCTCCATATTTAATCACCTGTGGTACTTTAAGCACTTTAGCTACTTCCTCTACTATCTCTCTGCTCTCTACAGCCTCCTCCTGAACCCATCTCTTGAGTATTTCCTTAGCTCTCTCTACTATCCACTTCCTCTTTTCAGTTCTAACATCTCTTATGTCTAATACCTTGACCTTAGCATTGTAGGGTCCTACCTTGTTTACTATCTCAATAGCTGCCGCTATTATAGCTGTCTCTACTCTATCGAGATTAGAGGGGATTACTATCTCTCCTATAGTTTTTCTACCCTTTCTCTCTAGCTTAACTTCTATCCTCCCTATCCTTCCAGTTCTCTGAAGTTCTCTGAGATCTAGTTCTTCTCCTAAGAGGCCTTCTGTCTGACCAAAAATGCCCCCAATTACATCAGGCTTCTCTACTATTCCATCTATCTCTACAGTTGCCCTAATCCTATACTTAGTATTCGCTGCTTGACCACCCATTCTATCCCCTAGTTTAGTACGATTCCAAGATGATATATGTTACTCTAAATATGATACAGGAATTCAATAGTATGTTTTTCCTGAACATCAGTGGTTGCCCGTGCTTTATTTTTTGGTAACTAAGAGTATTTTGGAAACCTGTACGGGCTTCTCCCTCAACCACCTCATGTGGTTCAGCGGCTCATCGGGAGCTACATCCCCGCACACCACGAGGTACGGGTTACGGGTTATGAGGAATAGTCCCCCACTCCTGATGGATACTTTTCCGTCATCGGAGCGGGAGAAGAGATTAAAACAAGCAACATATTGGGCGTTAAACGTGAAGCCACATCTTCTACACTTAAATGTTTCCTTGCCTATTCTATTCCTCTTATCCACATAACCACATATTGGGCAGGTGATAGAGGATTTCCTTGCATCAACTTTTACTATATTTAATCCTCGTTCATAGAACTTGTAGTCAATATGCTTTGTGAACTTACGATAAGGAAACGTTGATAACCTATAATTTAATTGCTTGCTCTTCTTCTTATCATTAAGTTTTAAGTCCTTGAGATTCTCTCTAATGAGGTCAGCATTGTATTCCTTAGCAATCTCAGTCAGCAAAGTAGTTATCTTCTTCAACCTATCCTCTACACGTTTTCTCTCACGAAAACCATACTTAGCAAGAAGCTTATCCCTTAACCTAGGGTTCTTTACCTTATTTTGAATACTCTTCCTAATCCTTCTATAATTAGTACGTATTTCCCTAATATCGTGCCTTATTGAAAACAATACAGCTTCATTCTTATCGTAATTAACCAGTAAACAGTCAACACTATCTTCATTAATATCTATGAAGAGCTTATTCTTATGCTCATTAACCTCAACATTTCTACGTATGGTTAGGAGCAAGTAGATACAGTTACCATCAATTAGCATCTTTGAATTCCCTAGCTTAGCTCCCTTAAGTTCTCTACTAGCGTAATCGTACTCCATTACTAGGAATCTCAGGTAAACATCATTACCCTTAGACACCGTTAGTACTAGGAATCCATGCCTCCTCTCAAGCCTGTAGGTATCTGTATGTAATTCTATAACTCTGTTATCCTCTATCGTAGGCGGTGATGGTGGTAATGTAGTCTTTCTCTTCTTTTCTGGTAATCGTTTCCATTTGCTTAACAGCTTTCTATAGCTACGGTACATTGCTAAAGCTCTCTTGTATGCTTCCTGAACAAATTTGTTATGAAGATGAGGATATTTTTCTCTCAAAACCTGATAGCATAGCTTATGTGCTTTCTTCCTACTACGAACATCATTCTTAAGAATGATGTTTAGTGTCTCCTTTATCATTGTTGTATAGTCATTTAGGAGATGATGTAATTGCTTCTTATCGTTCTTCGTTAATGGTATGAGTTTAAGCTTGATTGTTTTCTCGACAGTCTTAATCGTCGCTGACCACCCTCTTCTGTGACCTTTTTTTATCTTCCTAAACTTTTGTAGAGTCGCTCCATCTCTCTTTAATAACAGGTATACCCCCTAAAGTATTTAAAAGTTACTCGAATTTCCGAAATATCCTAAGTACTCAAATAAGCGCATAGTCTCTAATGTATTAAGATAAGGGGAAGAGAGAAAACTATACCTTAAACCCTCCCTTCTATATTAACTAATAATTTCCACCAAATGTATTCATTTAAATCTCGTTCCAATGGGAATAAAAGATGCTTAGTCTCTAGATTTGTAAATTTTAACTCCTTAAACTATTGCTAGGGTTTAAGATGTTAATTTTCATTAATTACATAAAATTCGGACAATATTTGGCTTACACTGGATAAAGTTTTAATATTAGATCTTTCTTATTAAAAAGATGCTTCCTGTTGTTATTATTGCTGCTGGAAAAGGTACTAGACTATACCCGTATACTAGAAGTGCGCCTAAGTGCCTACTCGAGCTAGCTGCTAATGTATCGATATTAGATTTCGCCCTGCAAAAGCTCGAGAGTATGGGAATGAAGGAAGTGTACATCATAACCAGAGAGGAGTATAAGAGGGAAATTGAAAACAGAGTAGGGGATAGAGCTAAAGTTGAAGTGATAGATTACAGTGGAGAATTCAATAATCTATACCCTGTAGTCTGGGCTATCAAGAACCTTAAGTTAGATAAATTCCTACTACTAATGTCAGATCACGTATTCGAAAAGGAAATGCTGAAAAAGATAGTAGAAGCTCGTTCAGATAAGGCATTTATACTATGTCTCGATAGAAGACCCAATTGGAGTAAGGCCGTAGAGGGGCTTAAGTTAAAATGCTCTCTTGATAGCGTCTATGAAGTGGGTAAGACTATCACACCTCTCCATGGCATAGATACTGGCCTCATATTATGCAATCAGAAGGCCCATAAGTATATCTTAGACGCCTTTGAGAAACTGGGATTCAAGGCTAGTGTAAGTGATGCTCTGAAGCTAGCCGCTGAAGAGGGACAAGTCGGCTTCGTAGATGTGACAGGCCTTCAGTGGCTGGACGTAGATTTTGCAGAGGATCTCATCAAAGCCAGGGAATTATACTGGAAAATACTAAGAAAAGAGTTAAAGAGAGAGACCAGTAATGATATTATCATTAAATATCTCATTAAGCCCGTAAGTACTAGATTTTCCACCTATCTCTATAGAGTGGGGTTTTCTAGGGGCTATCCTATACTTCAACTTCTAGGTTGTGCTATTGCCCTCCTTGCAGTCTACTTAGCCTACTTTAACCTCTATCTATACATCGTCCCTCTTGTACCTACAGTCCTTCTATTAGATGAGATCACTCATGAACTCTTGGTACTCAATTCACCTAGTGAGAATAGGAGTGAATCAGTGATATCGCTTTTACTGAAAACATCAATCGATGTAATACTAATGTTAGCCATAGGTCTACTTTATAGAGGAGTCTTGTACAGGTTAATAGTACCTCTGGCAATCTCTGGAGTTGCTCTAACAGAATATGCTAATTTAATCTATAACATCACTAAATCCCCAGAAGTAACCTTTAAAGAGCGTATTCCCACAGCTAGGGGGATAAGGTATTCTTTCATATTGATAGCTCTACTCCTAGGCGCACCTTCACTCGCACTAGTATGCTCAGTAATAATCCTACTACTATCTATTATACAACCTATCACAGGGTACTTTTCAAGTCTTAGAGGTTTATCTTTTAGAACACTCTGGAGACCCCCGATACCCTCTGTAAAGCCCAGTGGTGAAGATATGAGATCTCGTATTCGCTACAGTATCGAAGTAATACTTACCAGCATTTTGAATTTACTATTATGTACAATTTTCATATGGTTAATAGGTCCCTATATTCCAGAGATTTCAGTAGTCCTGGGAGTCTTAGAAGTTAAACTAGACCTAGTGGTACAGCTCGTGTATGGTATAATAGTACTGATCTATGGCTATCGTATGGTGAACGCTCTCAAGTTCCTCACGGAAATATTATGGGAAAGAATAGCTGAAAGACTTCATGTGACAAGTACCGTATATGGTTCTATAGTGCTTAACGTAACATATATACTCATCCTGGTCTTCCTCTGGTATGCCATAATATCTCCTATCTCAATAGCCATTGGAAAGAACAACCCCATACTACCTCTTCTAATGAGTGGCTCTGTGGCCATCATGATGATAGTGCTAATCTACAGGTTAGTAAAGATGGCTAGAGTATACTTGACTGGATATTGGAATAAGTTGCTTGAGTATATAGCTGATAAAATGATCTACACTACATCTTCAAATTCCCCTCTAGGAGAGGTGAAGAATAGTGCTAATGAATAAGGCTAAATGGGAGCACATTCAGAAGCTTCAGAAGGGAACTCATGTAATGAGCAGAATCCATAAGCCATTAGAAGACTTTATAGTCTACCTACTCTATGATCTCGAGTTTATAAGTGCAGATCATATTTCAATATTGACCTATATCCTCGCCTTTCTTACAGTCTATTTAATGCTCACAGGAAATCTCCTCCTAGCCCTCCTCTTAGCTCTTCTAGTGGGCATACTGGATGGAGTTGATGGAAAAATTGCAAGATTACGTCAGAGGAAGACTCTAATAGGCAAACTAGAACACAGTTTTGATATGCTTTATGAACAAGCCTGGTATGCCTCATTCACCCTACTCTGCTGGATGGATACAGGAAGCCTAACATTTCTAGCTCTAGGCCTGCTGTGGTTAATACTTGATAGTTATGTACGCCATATATACCATATAGTCTGGATTACTACAGGAAAATCTCTTAAGTACCATAGTGGTATAGCCGCGTTCATCACCAAGATCGATGGTAGACGCTCCGTATACGTTCTCCATATGATAATATGGTTTTTACTTTCGAAACTAGTACCACAGCTATGCTCCTACACTTACGCTATATACACAATACTTGGACACTGCTTTTTCACAGCTCTCTCATACACTATAATATCCTTTAGAATACTCTATAAGAGAGAAAGTTAGTTATCACTGAGAAATAATGTATACAGGATTCTACGGAATAGTGTTGCATGAGTTCTGTTCTTTAGAGGAATGTTTATTTACATTCAAAATATCTTATACACTATGAAGAAGAAATTCCTGTTGACCTTTATAGCTCTTGGAATAGTATCTCTCTTGGCGGATATAACTTATGAAGGAGGAAGATCGATAAGTGGTGCCTACTTAAACCTTTTAAGAGCTCCCGCAGTTTCTGTCGGAGTATTGGCACTAGGAGAGCTTCTTAGCTATCTCATGAGATTACTAGGTGGTATTATAGCACATAAAGTTAGATCTGGCTTATACTATTGGTTTCTTGTATTCCTAGGCTATAGTACTAATCTAGCTATACCTCTACTCTCCATTACAGGACGATGGGAGTTTGCTCTGGGGCTTTATTTAATTGAGAGACTGGGGAAGGGATTAAGAGCTCCTGCTAGAGATGTCATAATTTCAGAGGTAACCGAGGGTATGGGAAGAGGCAAAGGGTTTGGGATTCATGAGGTCATGGATCAGGTAGGAGCTATTCTAGGCCCGACTATAGTGGGTGTCTCTATCGCAACTCAACAGAATGTACTCGTAGGCTATAGACTATCGTTCTCAATACTAGGCATACCAGCTATACTAGCTCTAGTATCACTCTTCATAGCTTATAGGAGTTATCCTAGTCCCAGAGCAGTAACTATCACTAAACCTAGTACCGGTCCGAAGCTGAGTAGGTCGTACTGGTTGTATACTATAGCCTCATTGTTTGTGGTACTAGGATTCCTACACTGGGGTCTAATAACCTATCATGCCCAAAATCTCTCCAGAGAAGGAGTAATAGAGGACTGGGAGGTACCGATTCTATACTTAATAGCAATGTTTATAGACGCTTTAGTAGCACTTCCAATAGGCTTCTTATATGATCGTATAGGTTTAAAATCTATGACTATAGTTCCATTAACAGCTCTTCCAATAACACCTCTTTTATTTGGAGCCTCAGGTAAATATTCCCTATACCTTACCGCGATGACATGGGGTCTCACTATGGGTATGATCGAGACTATAATGAGAGCCTCTATAGCTGATCTAGCACCTCCCGAGATTAGATCTCTAGCCTATGGAGTATACTCATCACTACTTGGTCTTCTGTGGTTTATAGGAAGTACTATAACTTCTTACCTGTACCAGGTGAAAGTATACAGTGCAATAATAATATTGAGCATTGGAGCTGAACTAATCGCTCTTACAATATATGTACTTCTTCTTAAGTACAGTACTCACTCCATCAAAGCTAGCCTATAGTAATCGAAATATACTACCACTTTTATAGTAATATAATGGGGGGATTAGCCCACCGGAAGAGAGCTCGGTGAGTGAAAAGACGCTGGACCGTCCAACTATGATACCGAGTGTTGGCGGTCGGGCAACATCTCCCCCTACAATGCCAAATGACTATGGGGGACACCTTCTGACTATGAGGACTAAGAAAGTATTGTAATAGACTAAGGAATTTAAAGAAAAACTATTGACCACTGTCTTTATAAAAGGGTAGTAAGGAATATCTTATGACCATGTATAGAGTAGTAGACCTCTTCTGTGGAGCCGGAGGATTCTCCCGTGGCTTTGAGCTGGAAGGATTTGAGATAGTATGTGGTTTAGATAACTTCACTCCTGCTGCTAGAACCTTTAGGGAGAACTTTCCAGGAGCTATAGTGATAGAGGAGGATATAAAACTAGTACACTCTCTTGAAATCCTAAAGTGTATAGGAGAGGACATAGATGTTATTATAGGTAGTCCTCCATGTGAACCCTTCACTCCTACCAATCCTAGAAGAATGAAAACACCTCTCGATAGGCTCTATAAGGACCCACTAGGAATTCTAACCCTTCACTTCATCAGATTTGTAGGAGATCTAAAGCCTCGAATCTTTATCATGGAAAACGTTCCAGGGATAGTAGAGCTTAGGGAGGCCCTGAAAAGAGAATTCAAAAGAGTAGGATATGAGAGGATATTCTTCAATATACTTAAAGCAGAGGATTATGGTAATCCTTCAGAGAGGACAAGAGTATTCGTATCAAATATCAAACTTAGTCCTAGGAAATTGAAAAAGAGGTGTACTGTAATAGATGCTATCGGAAATCTTCCAGAACCTGATAGTATCCACGATATACCAAATCATGAACCCGTACCGCTCTCTCCGAGAAGGAGGAGGAAAATAGCCACTCTCAGATGGGGTGAGGCTCTTATCTACTTTAGAGGCGCTCGTAATAAAGTATACACGAACTATATAAGACTCCATCCCTTTAAACTAGCTCCTACAGTCATGGGATCCTCTAGGTTTGTACATCCATTTAGAAATAGACTTCTAACAGTCAGAGAACAGGCTAGATTAATGGGATTTCCAGATAATCACATTTTCCTTGGAGGCAGAGATGTCCAGTTTAACCAGGTAGGAGAGGCAGTACCCGTTCCACTCGCTAGAGTGATCGCTAAAGAGGTTAAGAAGGTCTTGAGGATGTATTAAATAGCATCTCTTCAATGCTATTTTATGATAACTCTTAAAAGATATCACTATGGATAGTTTATGAACATATAGTATGCTAAAGTACAAACCGGACTGGAAAGAATGTGTAGAGATCTATAGGGCATGGTGGGAGAATGAGCTCACTGAGCCATTAGTTCAAATATGGTCTCCGAGGGAGGGAGTAAGTGAATATAGACAGCTGGATGCTTGGTGGATTATTAGAAACTTAGGGAATATAGAGGCTATAATCAAAGAGTTTGAAGAGTGGTGTCAAAGGACGTACTTCGGCGCTGCTGCCTATCCAAACCTATGGCTGAACCTCGGTCCCGGAGTACTTGGAGCATTCCTAAGTGCTGAACTAGTATTCACAGGAGATACTGTATGGTTCGGTGCTTATGCAGATCCTCGTAAGTACTTAAAGCTTGAAGAGCTTAGAGAACTAGAGTTAAAGGGTAAATGGTGGTACTTAGTTAAGCGATTAGCTGAGGAGATAGGTGAACGAGCACGCAATAAGTTCATAGTAGGTATGACTGATATAGGTGGGGTAATTGATGTATTAGCCTCCTTAAGAGGAGTGCCCAACATGCTTCGAGATATGTTCACTAAGCCAAATATAGTAGAGGAAGTGATATGTAGACTTACTGATCTATGGCATGAATGTTATGAGGAACTATATAAGCTCATAGGTCAAAGCGGTACATCTGCTTGGATGACCATATGGTGTCCTGAGAAATGGTATCCCATACAATGTGATCTAGCCTACATGTTCTCACCTAGGATGTTCAAAAGGTTCGCATTACCACATCTAAGAGAGCACTGTAGGAGGCTCGACCATACTATATATCATCTAGATGGTGTCGGACAACTTCCACATGTTGATATGCTTCTTAGCATACCCGAACTAGATGGAATTCAGTGGGTACCGGGGGCTTCAGAGCCTCATAGGGGATCCGAGAAATGGTATCCCCTGTACAGGAAGATCTTGAAATCTGATAAGAAACTAGTGCTGAGTATTCCTTCGAGTAGTCTGAAGAGTGTACTAGAGAGTGTACCACATAAGGGACTACTACTCTCAATGTGGTGCGGCTCTCAAAGTGAAGTGAGAAAAGTAAAGGAGATGCTGAGGACTAAGGGTGTAGATTATCTAAGGATGCTCCTCTAATTCTCCAAGCTCCTCTAACTCTCAGTAGTATTTTTATAAAAACTGCGTTAAGCTATCCTTAATGATGCTTAGTACTCACTTTTGAAATACCTGATTACTGGAGCTATTTTGTCAAGCAACCTTAGGTTCTCGGTATCTGGATCCATTCTTATATCTATTACGTCTACTCCAATTTCTATGTACTTCTCAATCCAGTATTTAAGATCCTTCTGGGATACCTTATCCATTTTAAAGCGGGTCGCTAGACCATAGATGAACTTCCTCCCTTTAACATACCTATCTATTGTCTCCTTACTCTCTAGGTATTCGTCTACAGCATCTATACTAAAGGGGCCCATCCAGCCATCGACATTCTTGGCAGCGAATATTCTCATTCTCTTCCCCTTTCCTCCACAAATTATAGGTGGATGAGGCTTCTGATAGGGTCTCGGATATAGTGTACAATTTTTCACTCTATAGAACCTACCTTCAAAGGTTACATTCTCCTCAGTCCAGAGCCTCTTTATCAGTCTTATAGCCTCTAGGGTTCTATCCACACGAACTTTATCGGGTTCCCATGTATACCCGAAGTTTTCAAACTCCTCTTTCCACCACCCCGCTCCATAGATGAGGACAACTCTCCCCTTAGAGAGGTGGTCTAGAGTAGTGATTATCTTAGCCAGTAGCGTAGGAGGTCTATATGGAATACAGGTAACAAGGGATCCTACTTTCAACTTAGTCACCATAGCGATAGCCGATAGGAAAGTCCAGCATTCAGGTCTACATCCAGCTCCCACTCCCTTTACTATGAAGTGATCCTCGTGAGTTAATCCATCGAAACCCACTTCCTCAGCCTTCAGTGCACATTTATATATGTATTCAACACTAGCGGTGACTGGAAGTTGATACCAGAACTCTACCATGGACTTCACCAGTCCACTTTACTGTCAGTTCCTTATAATATTTTGGGAAAGTGAAAAGTTCACTCCATAATATAAATCTTTTGCTAATGTTTATAAGTGCATGGACTAGCTATATTTCGATGAGTGAGGTTACTGAAGTAAAGGTAAAAGGTATTACAGCGAAGTCGCTGACACTGTGTGCATTGATCTTCATAGTGACATACGCCATATTCCTATTCAGCTTCCACCCCAGAGTTGCTGGTTCCGACTACTGGTTCTGGCACTACATTCCCTATTTAGGATGGAGATGGTACTTTGGATGGCAAACTATACTGTTCCCACTAATGGTTATAATATCGCTACTAACACTAGTATCCAGGAAGTTCATGCTGACTAAGCAGGAGTGGACCATAGTGTATGCTGTAGCTACTGTAGTAGTTCCCAGCACCTTCTGGTGGGGATTATGGGCATGGTGTATGAATGGAATGCTAGGTACAGAGAAATATAAATGGCTTATTGAATACCTTCCTCCCACATGGGCTCCAAGAGACTATGAGATCCTGGCTGCATATCATGCCTCTAGAAGTCCCTGGGAGTGGAGCATACCCTATGCCAGTGAGTGGGCTGTTCCGATAGTGATGTGGGTGCTATTCTATCTGTTCGTAAACATATGGCTATACGGACTTGTACTAATCTTCAGAAAGAGGATGATAGAGATAGAGAAGCTGCCCTATCCGGTAACTACTACTACACTGACCGTAATAAATATGGTTACTACTCCTGTGAGTGAGGGATCTAGAAGAACAATAATATGGAGTAAGAAAGCCTTACTATTCTGGATTGGCCTAATAATAGCGATTGTTCACGATCTGTTCTACGAGTTCCCAACTATGATATTCAAAAAGCCCCCAATCAATATTGCAGAATGGTATAAGCCTATACCACGTCCAGAGCCGTTCCAGAGATCTGTGACATCCTACTTCATATGTCTCGAAGATATTGGTCTAGGCTTCCTGTTTCCACTAGACATATTATTCACGGGTGTGCTATTTCACTGGATATTCTTAGTACTACTTCCAGCAATAATGGTATCTGCAGGAGTAGTCCCAACAGAGAAGCGAGACCCCGGATGGGGCTCTCTATGGGCTATGTACTTTGGACGAGATTGGCCAGGAGCTCTTGCATACATGTTCAATGCTATGACCTTCGGAGTAGCCATGTACCTACTATTCTATACCAGAGAGACCTGGATAGGGCTCTTCAAGAAGTTCCTGAGGGGAGAAGAGGAGCCTGGAGAACCCGTATCACCAAGGATGATGTGGAGTCTATTCCTACTGGGTATGGTTGTGTTTATCATCTGGATGGTCATAAGCGGTATTCACATAGTAGCCACTCTAGCTACAATTCCTTACATCATTGTAGTCTGGTTTGCTGTGATAAGGTATGCAGGAGAGGCATGGGGACCTAGTATACTTCCATGGGGCTTCAGAATACAGCAGTATGACAGAGAGTACAGTTGGATTGTGACCTCTGCTCTAGGACTAAATAAATCGGTAACTGGATACGGAATGGGCTATGTACTATCGAACTTAACATGCTATCAACCACATTCATCAGTCATACCGGG
>CAZFTG010000012.1:26177-39630 GCA_964522205.1 uncultured Thermoproteales archaeon | reverse complement strand
TGATGATTTATCCGAGATATCTATTATCTTTATTCCGGGTTCATAGGGGTTCGGAAACGTTACGTATGCGTATTTTCCTCTGACCACTACATCTCTACATCTACCGTACTTCCTAGCACCATCGGTTTTCCCTAATTCTAAGATGAAGACTATGTAGGAGTTTTCCGGTTTTGAAATATCTGCTATTACAAGTCCCTTCGAGTTTGCTATATACAGGTAATTTCCGTCTATGTAGAGACCCTCTACAAACCCCTCAGTATGGAGTATCTTAACCGGTGGTGTTACTTCTTTATAAGTTCCAACTCCCCACGGCTCACCTCCTGGAAAGGCATGTACCTGTTTCCATGCTACTGCGAGAAGTTTATCCTCTGTAGAGATATCGTATACTCTAACTTGAGCACCCGCAGCCAAGTATAGGTAATTACCATCTACTACTACATCGAAAGTCTTTCCAAAATCCCATAAACCTAGAATCTGTACTCCAGGCTTTGAGAGTACAGACCTGGTTAGATGTACGTTAATATTTAATTGCGGGTAAATAAGCACCATAAATAGATAAAATATGAGAATGAATAGAGTATATCTCATCATATTAATCTATATATAGAGAAAATTTATATTTAAATTTTCTTATTATAGTTAGCAATATTAAGTATTATATGATGGAATACCTAACTCCTTTTCTTTCTATAAATTGCTATTAGGCAGATCTTTAATGTAGCCCCTGCCATGAAGTACTGAAAGTGGTAGGGATTAAACTAGTCTTAGGGCATGGTCTAGTAATATCTCATATGCTTTAGAGAGGAAGTTTTCTACATGTTTAGATCTCTTCACTCAATCATAACATATCCTTGAGAGTGCACGTATGATCTTGCTAATGCCATAATATGCTCTAGGTATACTAGGATTATGAACATGGGTTATGCTGTTATAATACTCCTCTATGCATAGAATATGCCCATGGACAACTGTATACCCTATGGGAACTATGAGGAGTTAAAGAAGAGTGTACTAGGGGCACTGATGTCCATCATACGTAGGACTAAGGGTAACTGTGTGACTTTTACTAGTAAGAAAATTGCAATTACTGCTGGTCTCCCTCCTACACCAGTACTCTTAACCGTGATTAGGGATATACTTGAGGGACTTCATGAAGATGGATTGATAAGTAGGTACTCAAAAGGAAGCCATGGTGTCAAGTACATGATCACGCGTAATAGTCCACTTTGGCAATGGGCTAAGACTGTTGATATTCAGGAGGTAGCTACACTATTAGCTACTCATTAGTCCTCTCTATTCTCACTCCCTCTTTAGCTATTTCTAACACGTATACTTTCTTAGAGATCTTGTTAAGCGCCTCGGCTACCTCCTCTACTTCATCAACATAAACTAAGGCTATTATAGATCCCCCTCCTCCAGCCCCTGTTATTTTAGCTCCGAGAGCCCCTTTACTCCTAGCCGTATAGACTAGTTCCTCGAGTTTTATATTTGATACTCCTATAGCTGAAAGAAGACCATGATTTACATTCATAAGCTCACCTACTCTTTTGAAATCCCCATCTTCTAATGCTTTAGCGGTCTCTATGGCCAATCTACCAGCTGTATGGTAAAGTGGATCAAATACACTTGGATACCTCTTCCTTAACTCTCTTACAGCTTTTACCATAGCCCCTGTACTCCTGGGTATTCCACTATCCGCTATTATCACCCTTATAGATGAGAGGTCTACATCTAGCTTTATGAAGCCTTCATTCTTCCTAAACACTATTACTCCACCATAGGTTGATACAGTATTATCTATTCCACTAGGAGTTCCATGAACTAATTTCTCAGCCTCGTATGCTATTCTAGTTATATCCTCATGGGTTAGATCTATTCCATAGAGCTTACCCATGGCCGTAACAGTCGCTACTGCTACAGCAGCTGAGGATCCCATACCCGAGGCAGGGGGTATATCAGATTCTATAACTAGTTTAAACCCCTTTCTTACTCCAGCTATGCTTTCCAGGATCTCTCCTATCTTCAGTATAGGTGATAACACCTCGACATTACCTCTTTTAATAATCTTATCGTTAGAGAACCTGAGGAGACAGTTGTAATTTCTCGATATATAGATTTTTTCGTATCCCTGTATCGGTTCCACAATAGCTCTAGCTCTTAGTTCTACTGCTAGTGCTATAGCTGGCTCATTTTCTACAACGAAATGTTCACCTACTAGAATTACTTTTGCTGGTGCTGAGGTGACTATCAAGTTTCCACCATAATATAGAAGATAAAAGACCTAAAATTCTCTTAGGTACGGTACAGCTATTTTAATATCACATAGATGGAAAATAAATATCAGTTCCTCAGACAGATACTACTGAGGATTGACTAAGTTGAGATTTCAGAGACCAAGAGGAACTAAAGACTACTTGCCAGAGGAGTGTATAGAGAGACGTAAAGTTATAGAGACGGCTAGACGAGTATTTGAACTCTATGGTTATGGTGAGGTAGTGACACCAGCATTCGAACATCTAGAACTCCTAGAGAAGAAGGCAGGAGAGGAGGTTAGAGAGCAGATATACTGGTTTAAGGATAAAGCTGGTAGATTGCTGGGATTGAGATTTGATATGACCACCTCTATTGCAAGGATAGTTGCTAATAACCCGGTTATGCCTAAGCCCATAAGGTTCTATTACATTGGTCCTGTTTGGCGATATGAAGAACCACAAAGAGGTAGATTAAGAGAGTTTTGGCAGGCTGGTGTCGAGCTCATAGGTTCTCCATTTATTGATGCTGATGCTGAAGTTATTGCTCTCACATTTAGGTTCTTTCGAGAACTGGGATTAGATCACATAAAGGTAAAGATTAATGATAGATCTATCATGAATGCACTAGCTAGACATCTCAGACTGGATAGTAATGCAAAGATAGAGAGATTTCTCAGAGCTATTGATAAGTACTATAAGCGAGGGAGAGAGGTAGTTGAGAAAGAGCTCAGAGAACTGGGTATAACTGATGTTCAAAAAATTTTAGAGTTCATTTCCTCTAGTACACAAGAAGATCTAGATCCAACAGGTCTCCTCTCTAGAATAGGAGTTGAAGATAGAGTTAAAGTACTAGAAAATCTCTTAGATATATTGGTCAATGCTTATGGTATTTCAAGAGAAAAAGTTGAGATAGATTACAGTATAGTAAGAGGAATAGGATACTATACGGGTCTAGTATTCGAATTCATGGATGAGGAGTTCCTAAACCTGGGGTCACTGGCTGCTGGAGGTAGATACGATGAGCTTATAAAACTCCTAGGTGGAGTAGATACTCCCGCTACTGGAATGTCGATAGGTATAGAGAGAGTAGTTGAACTGATTAGACTTAGAGGGGAAAAATCCGTAACCTCTCCTCCAAATGCTCTTGTTCTCATAGCTTCACCTGTGGAGGACTTTAGGTATAGGGTTATCGAACTAGCAGAGATGATGAGAAATGAAGGTATACCCAGTATTGTAGATGTCATGAGGAGAAGACTTAGAGTTTTGATAGAGAGAGCTGATAAGCTCTCTATACCTGTAATGGTAATCTTAGGCCCAAAAGAACTTGAGAAAGGGGAAGTGGTGCTGAGAGATTTGAAGAATAGAAGACAGTGGTGTGTTCCTATGGAAAACGTTGTTAAAGAGGTAAAAAGGATTTTAACTCAGCTTGGATTTTACTAGAAGTACATACTTTCTCCTGCAGATACTTCTTAAGTTTTTCTATGGTGAATACTGGTGTTGGATCCACTTTCCTGATCACTGATAAGTAGTAGGTTATCATGTCTAGTAGCATCACTAGCTCAAATACTTCTCCAAGGAGAAAGCTACTGCTACTCCTAATATCTATGTACTCGATATCTAATTCCTTTAGCAGCTCTTCTAAGAACGCTATCCTATGGTACATTTCAATACTCTCTAGTCTACCCCTTACCAGAACTACTTTAAACAATTCCTTTAGATACTTTACATCAGAATTCCAACCCATTATCCCATTATGGTTCATTTCTGGTAGTTCCTCAAAGAAAGCATGTATTTTGCAATTTTCGTTAAGTTGAGTCTTAAACCTATATCCAATACTCCTATAAGGTCTGTAGGAGTACACTATAGGGATTACGTCCATAAGCTTTACAGCGTTTACCTTTGCTATATTCTCCTCTAAAGGTACCTCTTTAGCTATATTTCTCCTGAGCTCTTTAAGCAATTTTACGACATCTTCTATTTTCTCTAGATGAGTAGATGTATTCAGTAATTTAGATACTATGTAGAGAGTGGGAAGTGTCAGATGTATTATTGCAGCTCTAGGAGGGTACCCTTTTGGTACTTTATAGTATGGTATTGACAGCCTTTGTGCAATTTTCATGAGTATGCCATCGGATGTTATCGCGAAGAGCATAGCTCCTGATTTAAGAGAGTGAAGAAGACAGTTTAGGGTCTCCTCAGTGTTTCCTGAATAGCTCACTAGGATTACGAGACTTCTCCCATCTACATAGTTGGGGGGAGTGTATTCTCTAACAACTTCCACCGGGACATCTATGAGATCCCATAGAATATCTTTGAGAATGAATCCTCCTATGGCCGATCCTCCCATACCACATAGTACAATGTTATCAGGTCTTTCGTATTCTATCTTTCTTCCACCTATAGTTATACTCCTGGGAACCTCAAATCTCTCCATTACCCTTATCACATACTCTATGTCGTTCGGCATGTTGAAGATCTTACTATACATATCGTTCTTATCGATCTCAGAGTATACAGATGGATTATCGAGTACTTCTCTCAATTACCTCACCTCTAATCCTCTTATTCTAGCTAGCTCTTTAAATCTGGTGGCATCCTCGGCCATATACATATTATTGAACATGACGTATACCTTGTCTACCTCTCTCAGGTAATGGTTAGAGAGCGTTAATAATTCCCTAAGATCACTATCAGTATATTTATACCTATAGTTCACTTCCTTACCTCCCAATCCATGAAGTCTAAAGTACATGAGATCTGTGACCACAACGGGTCTCCTTCTAAGTATATCAACAACATGCACTATATCTAGGCGCGATAAAATAGATTTGAGTTCGTCCAGGTGTTCATGCCATGTACCTCTAGGCTCCCATCCTATGGTTAAACCACTCCTCTCTATACTTGAGAAAAACTCTATTACGTTCTTCTTATTCTCTGGGCTAAATCCGAAGGAGGGAGGAGTTTGGAATATACAGATGCTAGTTTTGAGTATTTTACATATTCTCAGAACCTTTTCCCAAGCTCTAAAGTTCTCCTCAGTAGGTTTAAGTAGACCAAAGTTCTCTAGTTTTCCTTCTACCTTAATGTTCGCTCGTCTCCAGGTGGGAGACCTAGGACTATGGGTTAATACCTGCCATGCTTTTACTGTGAACTCGAAGCCTTCAGGTGCATTCTCTCTCCACTTAACAGCTGTAGTCTCCCTAGGTAGTTTATAGAATGTACTCTGTAGTTCTATTACCGAGAACAGCTTAAAGTACTCTTTCCTACCACCTCTAACGGACCACCCACAAGTCCCTATTTTCAGGACCATGTGCTTTCAAATAGTGGATTAAAATGTAGTCTTATAAAGTGTTTTATTAATAAACCATAGGACTACTAATGCTAGTAGGGCTATAAGGAGCAGGACTTCGTATATGGGCTCTTCATACTTCACCTCTTCTTCTATTTCCACAGTCACTCTGGTCATAACTTCTCGTTTAACCTCTTTAGCTATCTTCATCATCACCTCAGGCAATTCTTCTACTTCGAATGCAGTAAACTGTTTACCTCCTGTCGACTTTGCTATGAATACTGTCTCTTCTCTACCTATGGGATTTTTTCCTACAAATACTGTGTAAATGGGTATACCCAGTTTCTTATACTCGGTTAGGATAGTCCGGTATTCCATTCTATCACTAGGAATTCCATCAGTTGCTAGTAGGACGAAAGCTCTCAGCTTTAGTGTGGCATATGGCTTCAAAATATCCAGAGCAACCTTAAGTGGTGGATAGAATTCAGTTCCTCCACCAGCCTTCAGTTCTTCTATCACTCTATACAGTTTACTCCTCTCTGAGGTTATAGGTTGTATAGCTGTGATAGATTCATTAAAGGCTATAAGTCCTACTTCGAAACCTGGAGATAGCTCATCTAAAAATTCTCGAAGGGCCTTCTTTGCCACTTCTAGTTTTCCCTCCTTAGCCATACTTCCGGAGACATCTACTAGTACTACTACTGGAACTGCAAATACTCTATCCATGCGAAGGATTACATCCTTCTCCACAGTCTTTTTAACAAACTCTGTTCTTTCGACTTTTGGACATGTATATGCAGAGATTATTAGAAAGACGACAAATAATTTAAGTAGAAGTGATAGCTTATTGAGTATGCCTCCTCTTTTTCTTTTGAATTTCTTTATCACTAAATGAATCATTGGATGTCTAAATGTTAACATACTTTTTATGAATTTAGGATTTAATCTATGTAAAATATATATGAGGATAAATATTATAGATAGCTTCATTAGATATTCGATAATAAAGTAATCTACATACATAGTTATACACCACTTAGCAACATTACTAGTAGTGTTAGTAATAAGTAATTTAGTAGAGTCCTCATAGGTGTCTCATAATCCTTGATAGGTACTCTAACCTTCATATCTATTCGTCGTGATAGTGTCTCGTACTTTATATCTTCTACAAATCTTTTGATAGTATGCTTTAGTGTCTTTTCACTTAACTTAGTTAGATCTAGAAAGGTACTATTGGTAATCCTAGCTATACTCTTTAGTAACTGGGGATTTTTGTACTTTATCCCTCCCACGTAAATGGTGAATATGGGTATTCCTCTCCTATTGGCCTCTAAGGCTATATTTATGGGATTTACACCACTGTTATCAGCTCCATCAGAGATAAGAATAATAGAGATGGGTTCCTCAGTTATTTCGTAGAACGAAATAGCATAGCTTAACGCGTTAGCTATTGTTGTATAATTTTTAGTTTTGTTTATCGATTTTATGAATAATTTTGCATATTCTCTACTGGAGTTTTCAAGAGGAGAGGTTATTAATTCTTCAGCAAAGAATACTACATGAAATCTGTCCTTGTCCGTTAACTCTTCAATTATTTTAATCGCTATCTCTTTGGCTAGAGCAAATTTAGTTTTTCCATTGATTTTCTCCTTCATACTGTGAGAGCAATCTATTAGTAGAATAACCATTACTTCCCTTCCGAAGTACATAGTTTTCATTTCCCTAGTTATCATAACCTCTTTTTCATAGTATATGTAGGGCTTAGCTAGTAGTACGATCATCATGGTTGAAGTACCGATCTTCGCTAGCATGTTTATTAACAATATTAAAGATACAAGATACACTCTACCCTTTTTAGATGGAAGAGCTTTAGAGATTTTTCTAAGCCTAATCATGGAGTTTAGCGTAAGTATTAATATGAGTACTATGGCTATAGGGAGGAAATAGAGTACCCATAACCTTTCGTATTTCAGATTCAGTACAAAATAAAGTAATGATAGAGGATCCATATCTAATCCCTTGGTCTCTCCTCTCCCTTAGTAGCACCACTACCTATTTTACAGGCTTGTGACAATCCTAGGGATAGATCTTCTAATATTCCTCCTTGTCTCTTTAGATCATTTAGTCTTCTTATAAGTTCTTCATATGTGATTTTTCCTTCGGCGTATTCCTCTAGTATAGTGAATAATCTCATTAGCTCTTTTATAGTACCAGGATCTGGTGTCCCCTGTTTCAAGTAGCTTACATAGTTCATCAGAGGCCCGGCATATTCGGGATTTAGTTCTTTGATCTTATTATAGTAGCTTGGAAAGTCCTCATTGGATGCCATTCTACTAGTATATTTCTTGAGCAGTTCACTTAATCTCTCTACAGTACTTAGATCATTCTTGCTTAAGGCTATAGCTAGGTTTTCTATACCTGTGCCCAACTGATAGCTTAACTCAGCTAATTGGGGATAATTCTGAAGTAATTGAGATAGCTTTTTGAGCTCATTCACCTCCTTTAGGGTATTCTTTGTGGTCTCTAGTCCAGTTTTTACTCTTTTCCAATGCTCTTCAGAGAGTATATCCTCTTGCGGAATTTCCTCTAGATTTCGAAGTATTTCTTTTAGTACTTCTTCATAATTTTCAAGTTTATTGGTGATATTTTGAATTTTAGAAAACTTCTTTGTCTTTATAGTCTCCTGTAATTCTTTATATGCATGGTATAGTTCTTGGGATAGAGAACACAGTCTCTCAGCTGAGAATGCTATGCACTTATACCTGCTTATGGACCTCAACATCCTCTGTCTATACATAGTTGGTAACATGGGATCTTCTTTTAAATATTTCTCTAATTTATTTATATTATATTTTGATATGGATATATATTTATTTAGTAGCTCTATAGTACTCTCATCAGGCATGGTTCCTATGGACTCGTAGGCTATATTACTTGCATTAACTAGTGACGATGTCGACAATTCTGTAGCCTTAGCAATTACCAATAGCCTATCCTCATCCTCTACCTTTTCAGGTGTTTTATAGAATATCTTATCGATAATTTCTTGTATTAATGGATAAAGTACTATGATTAATGACATCACTAATGTTAAGAAAAGGATTATCGATGTTACTACAACAACTCTATCTAATCTACGCATTAAAACCCTCCTCGTACAATAAAATCATATCTGGAAGTCTACACATACGCTCTCACCTTAATCACTCTATACATCTCGATAAAAGCCGAGATATTCCTTATGATATCATTAATAGAGGTTAATATAACGAATGGAACTTTATACAATCTTAATAGACTGGCTATTTTGTCAAAGTGTTCTTTAAGTAGTCTGTTTGTAAACTCTACCTCAAATTTATCAAGAAGAGTGACTGTGTCATCACGCTCCATATCCTCTATAGTCATTAGGCCAGCAGATGGTATACTTAGTTCGTACTCCTCTAAAGTGAAGAACATACCTATAGAATGCCCTTTGTTTATGAGTACGGATATGAAGTAGTTGAGATCATCAATATCATGAGCTAAGTCTGTTATGAATATGATCATCGTTCTTCGATTGAGGTTTCTGGATAGAGCCCTGGTTACATACTTTAAGTCTACTATTCCATGTGGTCTCAGCTCTCCTCTACATATTATCCTAAGTATATAATCTGATAGACCTTTAGATCTGATGAATCCTGTATTAAGAATAGTATCTTTTCCACTCGCTGCTACTACACCTACGACGTCCTTTCTCCTTCTAGCTAGTTCTATTAGCGTAAGTAGTGTTATTATCGCTATCTCCCACTTCCTCTTAAAGGCCATGGATTCAGATGCGTCGAGTAAGCAGAGAAGATGAAGAGCTTTCTCCTCTCTATACTCTCGAATCATAAACTTTGGATATGAAATGTAAGGTTGTCTTGAAGAAATCTTCCAGTCTATCTTTCTGAAGTCGTCCCCAAAGGTATATTCTCTAAAGTTCTCAATATCTACACCCAGTCCATAGCCTTCAGAAGGATTCTCACCCGGAAATATTGAATCTATCTTAGATCTTATAGACTCTATTACATGTTTCCTCTTTTTACATATCGATAGCATTAGCCTCACTTTGCTACTTTTAATATTTTCTCTATAGCCTCTTCAGCTACTTTATGCGTAGCTACGTACGTTTTAGCCTCTACTCGAACCTCTACGAGCTTCTCTGGGTTTAGAATTAGTCTATGGTTCAGTACTGGGAAAGCAACCTCATCCACATCCACCGGCTCTGCTACACTAGACCCTCTTAGTGCTGCATTAACTTTAGCTGCCCTAATTAGGTGTATACCTGCTCTCGGACTTGCTCCATGGACTATGTACTCCCCTATATCAGGATAGATCTCTGGTCTACTATTTCTAACTATCTGTGTCACGTATTCTAGCGTTGTTTCATCTACAAGAATATTCTTCATGATCCAGTCTTGAAGCTTAATTATGATAGAGGGATTGTAGATAACTGGTTCTAAATCCTCTATTGGCTCTCTAAGTCTGTCCATGTGAAGTCTTAATATAGACTTCTCCTCTTCTGAGGTCCTAGGATATGGTACTAGGATCCTCATTAGAAATCTATCGAGTTGAGCTTCAGGAAGTGGATATGTACCTTCTTGTTCGATAGGATTTTGTGTTGCTAATACGAAGAAGAACTTCCCGTTATCTCTATCCTCTAACTTATAGATAGTTGATCCTATAGTGACCTCCCTCTCTTGCATAGCTTGTAGAAGGGCACTCTGCGTTCTGGGTATCGCCCTGTTGATCTCATCGGCGAGTAGTACATAAGTAAAAACTGGACCGAATTTTGGCTCAAAATCCTTTATTAGGGGATTGAATACTAGGGTTCCTATGATATCACTAGGCATTAGGTCTGGAGTGAACTGTACTCTAGACCAACCTGTATATGGGATATTGTTTAGAGTCCTAAGCTCCCTCCAATCTAGATTAAGTAGTTTTACGAGAGCCTTCACTATAGTGGTCTTGGCCACACCCGGCACTCCTTCCAGCAATACATGTCCATTAGCTAGTAGTGATGTGAGTATGTATTTTAACTCTGTATCTAAGCCTATTATGACTTTCTTTAGATTAGTAATAATCGAGGTGTATATGTCCTTAACAGTATCGATTGTAATGACACTCTCCATAATTACTCCTCCACTATTACAACATCTCCTATTTTTACCACTTTATTCCACGGTACATCTTCTATTCTTTCCTCCTCTACTACAATGTTCTCTGTGAATTCCCCTATGGAGTCTATAAGTTCTTGAGGGTATCTTTTCTGCTTCATCCATATTATTATATCGTTTATTCTCTCAATATCTATCATGTCTTCTCTAAAAGATGTCTTTAATTTGTCAAGATATTCTTTATATTCCTCATATTCTTCATGATATTTGATGAACATTTTAAGATTAAAGATTTTCTTTTTTAGCTGTGGCATCTTCACTCGAATAGCTATAGTTGATGGAGCTATACTTATACCATCCACATATCCGAGTATTCTTCCTTGTTTACTTATGACAAGTTTTCCCTTTATCCTCTCTGGCGGTATTAAGGGTGGCCGTGGTCTTATTTCAATTCCTCCGTAAACTGCCTGTTTAGGTCTGTTAAGCAATACTACCTTGTATTCATCCATAACTGTACCTTCTCGACTAGGTATTTGTTGGATTATCAATGCCATGATGTCTCTATAACTTATGGTACCCTTTGCATACTTCCTTTTCATGAGCGTGCTCGTATATGGGATTTCTACACCTACTTTTTTAGCATATTCTACGTATGCATTTAAATCTATGTCTTCTTCCTCGATCCCAAGACTTACTTTAATATCTTTCTTTAGATCCTCCATGGTAACTTTCTTAAAGATCCTTCTCTTCTTATCCTTTAAGTATTCGATCAATCTCTCTTTAAGTAATTCCTCATCTACTACCTCTGTTGTGTACTCCTTTTCCTCATATACTTCAAAAATTACATCGTCATCTTTTACTTCCATATCTCCTAAACGCCCATAGAGGTATCCCTCGCTATCTACTACCATAGCTCCTTTAAGCTCTATAGGAGTATAAAATTTCTTCATACCTTCTCACCACAGTAGGGACAGGTACTCGATTTTGGAGGGATTATCCTTCCACATGAATTACACCTTATGGGCTTTACTGTATACCTCTTCTTATGAGTCTTAGCGAGAAGGAGAAGAGGGAGTGGAATACAAGCTGTAATAAAGTAGGATAGCAATAGGCTGTATACATGTCCTAAATTTATAGTATATAGATCAGATAGATTCATTATAAAAAGAACTATAAAAATAGCAGATGTGAATAGACATAAGTACTTTCCAATATCATCAGCTAACTTAAGTATTCTTTTTCTTCCTTTTAGAAAGTCTTTAAGAAGAACCTTACGGTATAATGGGTATAGTATCATAGCTCCCTCACTAGAGGATAAATCAACCATTATGTGTAGTATTGTGCAGAGTAAAAAGAGCGGAAAAAGTACGACTAGTATCTTTAATAAATTGATCGTTGATCCTATAAGCCACATAGACATAGATATTAAGAGTATTATTATTATAGAGTGAAATGGAGAGGTATTACTATACTTATTGTCAGGAATTATCGAGAATATAATGCCGTATAGCATAGTAGCAAATATCATAACCTCATAAGTGTACTGTCCAATAACGCTATCAACATGAGAGAGAAGTGTACTTATCAGTTGAAACCTATAGTTTGAACTCAGTTCTAGGGGTCTTATCATTAGGAGTATAAAAATAATCATTGCTACTATGATCTTGAAAGCTTCTTTAATCGTGCTGTTTGTTCTTTTCTTAATCATAAGTACTGTTATATTCATAAATTTAATCATAATATAGGGAATTAATAATAGATACATAAATAAATCTTTACAACTCCCTAGAAACCTCGATAATAATTGCACATATTCCTCACTTGTATACCATAAGATAGTAGGATAGTGAAGCCCAATAATACAGCCCATAATTGCATGAAGCGATTTCTTCAATATATCACCATACTAAGTCTTATTTTAAAATGGTTATCAATAATTTTTACGCTATCTACGTTCCTAGTAGTCTACTCAACATCATCAGCATTATATTGCCATATAGTAGATGTATTACGTAGCCTGCAAGTATGAAGACTAACATCGGTATAGCTGGTGATACTAAGATCCTCTCGTTATCATCTAGGTTATTTACTACAATTTCTTTTTCGGGAATTTTATAGGTAAGTGCAAACTTTCTTCTAGTCGTTAGATCTTCTGAAATGAAGAATTTCCAGGGTTCTCTCTTAACCTTTTTGGCATCCTCTTCAAAGGCTAGGAATAGTACGGCTATTCTCTTGAGAATAGGCTCTTCAAATCTCTTGAAAATCCTATGTCTTCTTAGATCTTTTAGATTTCTTATGAAAATATATACTATTACTACGAGTGATACTATAATAGAATTGATAATTATAGAAAGAGAGGGGGGGAGTATACTTATCCTACCCAGAGTGGGCGGTTCAAATACCGAAATGAACATATAGGCTTTTGCATCACCACCCCCCATGAATCCCAATAATGCCAGTACTATCGCTATGATTACACCTATTACTATTGAAAAGATGTGTGTTATGAGAACAAGGTATCGTACTTCCGATGGCATAAACATGTAGTGGAGTACTAGTAATAGTGTACTCGGAATAGCTCCAATGAGCCAAAGTTCATCCCTTATTTCCCTCACCTTTAGATCCTCTATGGATCCTTCAAGTAGTATAGCTACTATTGTAATACTACGGATAGCATTAATTAATTCAAAGTTCATCCTAATCATGTCTCAATAATACGTCTTTTAAAATATATTTTTAATTTATAAATGAGTATCTTAATACTATCACCTTCCGCA
>CAZFTG010000012.1:0-26077 GCA_964522205.1 uncultured Thermoproteales archaeon | reverse complement strand
TTTAAAATATATTTTTAATTTATAAATGAGTATCTTAATACTATCACCTTCCGCACGTGCTAAGCTACAACTCTCTCGGTAAATTGCATGATCACTAAAACAATAGAGGATTGAGTTGATTAAATAGCTTCTTAACCAAGAAGCCTACTTGAGAAATCAATGTTTTCATCATCGAGTTATGCTTGCAGATTGATCATTCCTATTCAGCGGAAGGATTTGTGTTCTTATTTCTTCTGAGGATTTGGAGTGCGAACTTAATCGCCATTCCTTATTCCTAAGGGGGCTTGAGATTATCAACGCTCTCATACACTATATCTATTCTAACCCTGAACCCTAATCGGACGCTTAAGCGTTCACACTAGATGATGAGAAGAGACATGTAAACTTTTCACACGTTTTATCCTCTTACTCGAAGCAGAGGCCTACTGGCATTATTTTGTAAGATACTCTAGAGCTTAAAACTCATAGGAGGATTTTAAATATAGGCCCTACTAAGGAAGATAGGGTAATGGTGATTGCAGATGGATTTAGAAGAGAGAATTGAACTGATAACTAAAGAGCCTGTGGAAGAATTGATAACACTTGAGGAACTTAAACAACTATTAGAGACTAAAGCACATCCAATAGCCTATAATGGATTTGAGCCCTCCGGACCTGTACATCTCGGAACAGGACTCATATGTGCGTACAAAATGAAAGACCTTATAGCCGCTGGGGTAAAAGTGAAGATACTACTAGCAACCTATCATGCTTGGATAAATAATAAGCTAGGTGGAGATATGGAGCTCATTAAACTGGCAGCTGACCACTTCAAGCACTCTTGGATAGCCCTAGGTGTGCCTGAGGATAAAGTAGAATTCATATATGCACATGAGATATATGAGGACTTGGAATACTGGAACCTCGTACTGAAGATAGCTAAAGAGGTTACGATAACTAGAGCTAAGAGGACATTAGAAATAGCTGGAAGAGATGAAGTAGAAGCTCGTAAAGTAGCTGACCTCCTCTACACTCCTATGCAAGTAGCGGATATATTCTATCTTAATGTAGATATCTGTCAGCTCGGAATGGATCAAAGAAAAGCTAACGTACTGGCTAGAGAAATAGCTCCTAAGCTAGGCTATCCTAAACCTATATGTCTTCATCACCATCTTCTTCAAGGACTTATGAAGCCTCCAGTATGGCCTCTCGGAAAAGAAGAAAAAAAGAGATTATTATCTAAAATTAAAATGAGCAAGAGCATTCCTGGAACTGCTATCTTCATTTACGATAGCCCAGAAGAGATTAGAGCGAAGATTAGAAAGGCTTTCTGTCCCCCTAGAGAAATAGAATTTAACCCTATAATTGACATTGTAAAGTACATTGCCTTTAGGGAAAGAGATACACTAAGTGTAAGGCTCAGTAGACGATACGGTGAAAGGATGAAGGAGTATACGAGCTATAGAGAGCTCATAGAGGATTACAGGAGAGGATTGATACATCCCCTAGATCTTAAGTATACCATTGCGGAGTTGCTCATAGAGATTCTTAAGCCTGTAAGAGAGTACTTTGAAAAGAATAGCAGTGCGAGAAGAACATTAGATATTATAAAGAAGGCTAGGATTACGAGGTAAAAACATGAGTTCGATATATGATGATATAGTGTTCAAATATGCTCTTCAGAATGCCCTGAAGTACGGGGGAAAGGCCAAAGTTAAACCCGTCCTAAATGTGATTCTAGCAGAATACCCTCAACTCAGACCATCAGCTAGGGAGATACTTACCCTAGTCGAGAAAGCTGTAAAAGAGGTTAATTCGATGAGTCTTACCGAACAGAAAAGACTAGCTGAAGAAAAGTACCCTGAGGTATTAGTGGAAAAAGCAATGAAAGAAGAGAGAAAAGGTTTACCTCCTCTTCCTAGAGCAAACGAATACCCTAAAATCAGAACTAGGTTCGCTCCAAATCCAGATTTTGATATACACCTTGGCAATGCGAGAGCCGCTATATTGAGTTTTGAATATGCTAGAATGTACAATGGAGATTTCATACTTAGATTTGAAGACACTGATCCAAGGATTAAAGCTCCAGTAGAAAATGCATATGAGGTTATAAGGGATAATCTTCGATGGCTAGGTCTAAAATGGAAAGAGGAGTACATTCAGTCACTTAGAATGGAAATATACTACGAATACGCTACTAAACTACTCGAGATGGGAGGAGGCTATATCTGTATGTGTCCTTCTCATAAAATAAGTGAATATAGAGCACGTGGTATCAGGTGCGAACACTATGATCATTCGATTGAAGAGAACTTAGAGCTATGGGATAGAATGTTAGAAGGTGAATTTAGAGAAGGAGAAATTGTTCTAAGGGTTAAGACGGATCCTAAATTTCCAGATCCCTCCGTAAGAGATTGGATAGCTTTTAGGATAATTGACTCCAGTAAATATCCTCATCCGCTAGTAGGAGATAAGTACATAGTGTGGCCCACTTACAACTTTGCATGTGCAATAGATGATCACTTGATGAATATAACTCATGTACTAAGAGCTAAGGAACACGAAGCTAACACTCCTAAACAAGAATTCCTTTATGCCCACTTCAAATGGAAGTACCCAGTAACTATTCACTTTGGAAAACTTAAGCTAGAGGGCGTTATCCTCAGTAAATCTAAGATAAAAAGAGGTATAGAAATAGGAAAATACCATGGATGGAATGACTTAAGACTAGCAACTTTAACCGCTTTAAGAAGAAGAGGAATACTACCAGAGACCATATGGAAAATAATACTAGATGTAGGTATTAAGCCCGTAGAAGCGAAAATAAGCCTTGTAAACCTCTATGCAATAAATCGAAGCTTTCTCGAGCCTCGAGCTAATAGATATATGTTCGTCAAAAATCCAGTAGTGTTGGTAATTTATAACTGTACTTTAGATAGGGCTATCCTACCCTACCATCCATCATTTCCCGAAAGAGGATTTAGGACGATTGAGATTGGACGAACTGATAATATGGTCAAGGTATTTATACCCGAAGATGATGCAAGAAAACTTCGAAAGAACTGCAAACTTAGACTACTGGGACTATGTAATGTAAAGATAGTTAATGTTAACGACTTTCGTGTAGAGTCGATATTTATAAGTACAGATGTAAAATACGCCAAGAAGGAAAGACTCCCTATAATACAGTGGTGTCCTGAGAATAGTGTTAGAGTGGAGGTTGAGAAGGCCGTAGGCGATGAACTGGTATTTGATACGGGGATAGCTGAGCCTGAGGTGCGCAAACTACCTATCGGATATATAGTTCAGTTCATTCGATATGGCTTTGTGAAATTAGAGAAAAAAGGAGAGTACATCTCCACTGTATATGTTCACAACTAGTCACCTAAGTTAAAGGGTTTTCCTCTCTTCACTATGTATTCTGGTAGTCTATCTTTATACTTCTCAAGAAAGCTTAAGTCCTCCTTCTCCCTTCTATACTTGTCGGGTAGCATGTGTGGTATCTCCTCTATTATGGGATACCATCTATTACACTTACTACAGTAAAGTATACCCTCAGATATTTCCCATTTAATACACTCTTCGCAAGGTGGTTCTGACCTGAGCTCTTTTAAATATTTAGAGAGATATGCACAATATAGTTCGCACAAAGGCTTTTTCCTATCAAGTACCCTCTTAGGATACTCCTTTCTTTCAAGAACAAAGAGCTTTAGTGGGAACTCCTTATCATATGGACATGCCAATATATCCAGTAGCCTATACTTCATGAGCCCACCCGACATAGAATGAAGTGAGTACTTATAATAGTTTCATCTCATCTGACCAGGCCAAATGAGAGAACTCTCCTGTAGTAAGGCTTATTAGTTATTATAGTCATGCTTTTACCATGGATACTATTGATGCTGTATTCATACTTTCATTAACAGTAGCACTAGCATCAATAGTACTACTGGTACTACTAGCCTTAGGATACACTCTAGTGGCCCCTCTATACTCAATAGTACTATGTATCGTATCCTCCGTTATAGGATTGATTGCGATAATCTTTGTAAGAAAAGGGAAAAAGAGGCTAGTCTAATATTGCCATCGATCAGTTTCCCCGATAGATAAGGGGAATGGATGTAAATGTGATCTTATCCTCGATAGATAAATATTTAAAGAAGTGTGTGCTCTTAAATGAACCAAGGTTAGCAAGGTAAGTGATATGGAAGTACTAAAGGAAATATACATACCAGACTCGACAGCCATAGTTAGAGGTATTCTTAGACGAAAGATTAAGCAGTTGAAATTATCGGGAAAAGTAGTAGTACATACTTTACTCGTGGAGATTTTCGAAAAAATGGCTAGAGAAGAAAATAGGGTATTAGGTACTATAGGTTTAAAAGAACTCGACAAAATATACAGACTAATAAATGAAAGAGAGAATAGTAACATCTCTATAGAATTCACAAGAGAAATCCCAAGTAACTATAGACTACACAGGTTTGAGAAAATTGAAGATGTTGATAAGATGCTTAGAGACCTTGCTTTAGAGTGGAACGCTGTACTGATTACATGTGATCCTCTTCAAGAACTAGCCTGTAAAGCTATGGGGGTTGAAGTCATTTTTGAAGATGTAAGAAAAAGAAAATTACTATTCGAGAAATTCTTTAGTGATAAGGATATAATGTCCATACACCTAAAAGAGAATTCACCACCTTATGCAAAGAAGGGAACCCCCGGAGCGTGGGAATTTGTAAAGTTAAGCGATGAACCCATATCTAGGAGACAACTTGAAGAGATTGAAAGAGATATAATTGAGGTAGGAGAGCTTAAGGAAAATGGATTCATAGAAATAGATAGACCTGGCTCATCGATAATAATGCTTAAGAATTATAGGATAGTGATAACTAGACCTCCTCTTTCTGATGGCTTAGAGATAACTATAGTAAGACCTATAGCTAAACTGCTTCTTGAGGACTACAATCTACCCAAACGACTTCTAAATAGATTAGATACTAAAGCAGAAGGAATAATAATCGCAGGAGCTCCTGGTATGGGTAAAACAACCTTTGCTCAAGCTCTTGCTGAATACTACCTAAGAAAAGGAAAAATAATTAAGACCATAGAATCGCCTAGGGATATGAACCTCCCTCCTGACATAACTCAGTATTCTAAAACTCACGGTACCTCCGAGGAGCTACACGATGTACTACTACTTAGTCGTCCGGATTACACTTTCTTCGATGAAATGCGTGATACAAGAGACTTTGAACTATATACAGATCTTAGGCTAGCAGGAGTTGGAATGGTAGGAGTGATACACGCAGCTTCACCTATAGATGCTATTCAGAGGTTTATAGGTAGAGTTGAGTTAGGAATGATACCTTCAATAGTTGATACAGTAATATTCATGAAAAACGGTATGGTAAGTAGTATATATGAATTGGAGACTACAGTAAAAGTTCCTCATGGAATAAGAGAAGCAGAACTAGCTAGACCAGTGGTATTAGTGAGAAACTTCCTTACAGGTGAAGTAGAATATGAACTTTACGTATTTGGTGAAAGAACATTCGTAGTTCCCGTCAGAAAGAGGCATATACGAGGGGAAAATAAGATACTTGCAACCCTAGAGCGAACATTAACTAAATACATACCGCAAGAGGAATTTGAGATTAGACTTTGCGAAGATGGGTATGTAGAGATACTAGTACATCCTAGGTATATAAACTCCATCTCCAATAAAGTATTCAGAAAACTGAGGAAAACCTGTAGAAAATACGGAGTTGATCTAGAAATAAAGCCTCTATCGTAAATATAATTATTTATCAATTACAAAATAGTGAAAAATATATTACTACCAGTATGTTCTATAGGAAATCCTTATTAGTCATTCTTATTCTAAAAATTAGAAGGTGTCTAAACTAGTAGAGGGATTGCTAATGAGTATAAACCTTAAAGTATCATGCAAGAACTGTAAGTATTTTATCAGAGGTATGAAGTATTGTTCTAGACAACAACGTATTATAAACAATACTAATAATCCTCCATGTGGCGGTGCTTTCTTTTCTCCAAAAACCTCTGGAAAGATAGTATCTGATAATGCTTCTAACTCTGTTTTACCCATAACACATAATACGCCAAGACCAACTATAACTACACCACTTCCAAACCTTTCAACTTCACGCTCTCCAGTACTACCCTTATATGACAGACTACTGGGCATCTCTCTAACAAAGTATGCTCCAACTGGAATAAGTAAGTTAGATGAAGTGCTTAAAGGAGGGTTCCTCAGGGGGAAGACATATTTAATTGCTGGAGAGACTGGAGCGGGAAAGACTATATTTTCGCTCCAATTTCTAGTCTACGGTGCTTCTCAATTAAACGAATCTGGAATATACTTAGCTATAGACGAACCCGCCGAACATGTGATAAAGGGATTAAAGAGTTTAGGATGGGATGTAAGGGATCTCATTGAGGAGGGAAAGCTTTTGTTCCTAGATATGAGGACGCACTTTAGCAAACTATATCTTAAGGATGAGAAGAGAAGAATTGAACCCCATATACTCATAGATAGCATAATCAAGAATATAAGAAAACTTAATGCCAAACGCCTTGTCATAGATCCTATAGCTCCACTCATGTACGGTACTAAAGAGGAAGATATATTATACACCAGAGAGTTCCTGAGAGAAATGGTCTTCTCACTAGAGAGATTAGAGGATGTTACCACTATAATGACTAGCGAAATTCCAACGGGTAGTAATAAGGTGAGTAGATTCGGTGTAGAAGAATTCTTAGCAACCGGAATAATAGTGTTGGGTTTTAAGGATATCAGGGGAAGGGTCTATAGGACTATGTATGTCAGAAAGGCTAGATGGTGTCCAGTCTCACCTGTCAAACTAGTATTTGATATTGTAGAGGGGAAAGGTATAGTAATAAAAGGATATTACGAGGATATCCTTAGAACTGAAGAGGGCGATTGATGAGCTATCTTAAATCACTTTCATCATCCCTAATTAGAGCTATCAACATATTGAAGAGAGCTACCTTTGTAGATAGGAGAATTGTAAAGGAGAGTATAAGGGAAATACAGAGAGCACTATTGATGGCAGATGTAGATGTTAAATTAGTCCTAGAACTTTCGAGAAAGATAGAGAAGAGGGTATTTGAAGAAGAACCTCCTCCTGGCTTTACTAGAAGGGATATAGCTTTAAAGGTAGTCTATGAAGAGCTACTAGAGCTACTCGGAGGAACTAGAACTCCGACTATTACTCCTTCAAAACTCCCCTATGTAATCATGTTAGTTGGAATACAAGGCTCAGGTAAGACGACAACAGCAGCTAAATTAGCCTATTTCTATAAGAAAAAGGGATACTCTGTAGGTCTCATATGTGCAGATAACTATAGGCCAGCTGCACTTGAACAGCTTATACAATTAGGCAAACGAATAGATGTTGAAGTATATGGAGATCCCACACTAAGCCCTGTAGAAATCGTAAAGAAAGGTCTTGAGTATTTCAGAAAAGAAGGAAGACAGATAGTGATAATAGACACAGCAGGAAGACATAAAGAAGAACGTGGTCTTCTGGAAGAGATGAGAAAATTAGCGGAGACTATAGAGCCTGACGAAATAATGATGGTTATAGATGCAACTATTGGTAAACAAGCTGGTCCTCAGGCTGCTGCCTTCAACAGAGTGGCTCCCATAGGATCTATATTTCTATCTAAGCTTGATGGTAGTGCTAAAGGTGGTGGAGCTATAGCAGCTATAGTAGCTACTAATGCTACTATAAAGTTCATCGGTACAGGTGAGGATATTAGTGAAATAGAGATATTTAATCCACAATCTTTCATTAACCGTCTTCTAGGACTTGGTGATCTTCAGTACCTAGTTAAGAAGATAGAAGAGGCCAGAATTTCAGAGAAAGTTAAATTAGAGAGAATTGCAAGTGGTAAGATTACACTACTTGATTTTAAAGAAATGCTAGAGAGTATGCATAGTTTCGGTTCTTTAGGAAAGTTTCTAGAAAGCTTTCCTGGATTTAGGAGAGTTGATAAAAAGGTCATTAGTACAAGTGAAGAGAAAATAGGGCGATGGAGAGCAATACTCAATTCGATGACAAGAGAAGAACTATTAAATCCATCTATAATTGATAGATCACGGAGTAGGAGAATAGCTAAAGGTGCTGGAGTAACACTTAAGGATGTAAAAGACCTCCTAAAGTCGTATAATCAAATGAAGAAAATACAAAGAGCTTTAAGTAAGCGGGAGTTTAGAAGACTGTTAAAACAAAGTGGGTTTGATCTACCACTTTGAGAACTATAATTTTGTACATCAGGAATATAGATCATCTTATTAAGTATAAACCACTATTCCTCAGAAGTATAGTGTACTCCATACTGCTATCTCATAGTGTAAGACACGATTGTAAGCTTATTTCATTTGTAGAAGAAAGAAAAAGATATACTGTGATATTGGGTTCGAGAGTAAAACGTATATATCCTGATGAGCAGTCTCTTCAAGGAGTATTTAATAAGATGCTCAGAAGTCTTAGAACAGAATCTCTCACGAGGAAAAAAGTACACCCTGGTATATTTATTTATAACGGAGATTTTGTAACCCTACTCAAAGAAGAGAGGAAAAGAGAAAATATGTATGTAGAGGAGGGGCATATGAGGACTATTCCAAAACTCTGCAGAGAGTTTACCATAGTAGTACCATTTATACATTCGTTTACACGTAAAGAAAGAGATATTATGAAACGATATAATTATAGACCTTTAAAAATAGGACTAGACAAACTATATCCTGATCAACTGATAGCCGTGCTCAACTTCTTAGGAGATAGAGAGGGGTGATTTGAGAGTGGAGTATATAATGGCTAAATCGCTAGAAATACTTCAAAAGTATAGTCTTTGTTGTTCATGTTTAGGTCGCGCTTTCGCAATGCTGGGTAGGGGATTAACGAATGAGGAAAGAGGAAAAGCTATCAAGTTAATACTAACAATGCACCTTCATAGGAGGTTACTAGAGGGGGATGAACAGGCTCTTGAACTAATTAAATGCATAGCTAGATCTTCATTTACACCAGCTAAGCTCCTATTAGAGAAGTATGAGACTAGTGTAACACCTGTTGAGTGCTTTATATGTTCTAATTTATTCGATAGACTTGAGGAAATCAAGAGTAAAGTGTTAGATAGTATAGGAGAAATCGAATTTAATACCTTGTTAGTGGGATGTAGAATTCCTGAGAACATAAGTGCTAGAGAGGAGAAAATTAGAGAAGAATTTTCTCTCAAGTTTTCAGAAAGCATTAAACGAGAAGTGAACAGAAGATTAGGTAAAACATTATGCTCTATCTTGGGAAAGGAGTATGATCCCAAATCCCCCGATTTAACTATTCTTGTAGATCTAGAGAACGATAAGATTGAACTATCTATAAAGCCCCTTCTAATCTATGGTAGGTATAGGAAACTCGTAAGGGGTATACCTCAAAGTGCAGGAAGGAATAATGTTACTCTAGAGATGAAATCTAGAGAGAGTGTTGAAGACTACATAGGTAGACCGTTACTGAGTTTAACTCTTGGAAGGAGAGCTATTCTTCATGCATCTGGAAGAGAGGATATAGATGTAAGAGTCCTAGGTCGTGGAAGACCTTTTATAATCGAAGTTAAAGACCCTCTTAGAAGAAGTATAGACCTCTCGCTCCTCGAGAAGATGATAAGAGAGTATAGTAAAGGTAAGATCGAAGTAGAGGGGCTTAGATTTATAGAACAGAGAAGACTTATCAGTAAGATTAAGGCCCTCTCACGATATTTAAATAAGACGTATAGGGCCATTGTGAGATTTGAAGGAGAGCTAAGTGAAGAGCTATTGAAGACCTTAGAAGAGAAGTTCAAGGGAGTACTGATAAGGCAAAGGACACCGTTACGAGTACTTCACCGTAGGAAAGATAAAACTAGAATAAAGACTGTATACTCACTTAGTGCTAAACTCATAAATGAGACTACAGTTGAACTGATTATAAAGTGTCAAGGAGGGCTATACGTAAAAGAGCTAATAACAGGAGACGAAGGGAGAACTAGTCCGAGTATAGCTGAAGTTCTAGGAGTTAGACCTGTGGAGATAGAATTAGACATTATTGATATTGAGGAACCTTCTCTACCTGTTTAGCCTTATATGGTTTTATATGTTCCTTTGTAGTTATTATATGCTTCTTTTTTCCTCCTACTTTAACTTCTATTATATAAGCTCTTCCTCTCTTCCCCACTATTATTCCAACTTTACCTTGATATCTCCTATGAGGTGCAGTTTCTATACTTTCAGGTGAAATATCTATATGTACTCTATCTCCTATCTCATACTCTATCATCAGTCTACTAAGTCCCCTCATTCCCCTCTCTCTTGGGCGTTTCCTCAATAGTTTTCTACACTTATACCTATATCCCCTCGTCCTCTTGACCATGACTATACCCCTTAGATCTTCTCGATAAGGCATATATACTTTTACCATTAAAATAGGATAAGTGAAAAGGTGAAGTGAATTGATAAAAGTGATTGAAGAAAAGCTGTTAGCTATTCCAGAAGCCAGAAAAATACTAGAGGACAAGAGTAAGAAATTCGAACTATCTAATATTGAACAAGTAACGCTAACTTATCTTCGACAGTTCAGTAAAATAGAATCAGAGAAGGCTAAGGATATTGTGAAGAGACTAGTTGAAGAACTGGATATATCTATTGAGAGTGCTGTGCAATTAGTTAATATAATGCCTAAGTCAGTTGAGGAAATAAGGACAATATTAATAAGAGAGAGATTCTTAACAGCAGAGGAATTGAGAAAGATACTCCAGATACTTCATGAATGAGGTGCGTACATGGTGAGATATACTTCTAGAAGACCAACTTATTACGAAGAATACGCTTACGTTCTGGACTATCTACCACAGGGCTACTATTCACATACCAGGGTCTTTGTTAGAGGTCCTATAGCACAGGTGATAGGAGAGCAATATTTCATACTCCTAGAGGTCAGTCCATTTCCAGGAATAGCCCTTCAAATAGGAGAGAGAATATACATAGGTATGAAAGAAATAAGTCTAAAAATACGTAGAGTTTTGAGGAGGATACGTTATGAAGATCTAACAACAAGAGCTAAGTCTGAACTTGAGAGAATAGTCGAGATGATAGTGGATAAACGAGTTTATGACTTTATCAAGTTCTTTAATGATGCACAACCTCTAACCCCTAGAATGCATAGCTTAGAATTACTTCGAGGAATAGGAAAAAAGACTCTATGGAAGATACTGGAGGAGCGCAGAAAGAAGCCCTTTGAGAGCTTTGAGGATATTCAAAATAGGGCTAGGATCTCTGATCCTAAGAAGTTAATAGTGGATAGGATAATTCGGGAGATTATGGATAGTAGGGAAAAATATCATATATTTACTGCTCCACCTATTTAATCCTCATTATTTTACGTCTACCCATTACCTCCCATACCTCTACCTCAGTACCCGGAGTAAGTGCTACTCTGAGATCCTCCTCTGTAGGCTTTTGTACTTCATATACCTCATATGTAGTAAGATCCATGAGCTGAACCATCGTACCTAGATCGGAGATTATCTGCGCAGTTTTTTTGCTCACAACGGGCACCTCTACCCTAGTATCCGTAGGGGCTATGAGTGTCCTCTTTACATTATCGAAGAGCCCTATAGCTACTATTCTAGCCTTTGCTGAACCGTGCTTTCCGGGTTTAGACTTCTCTACTTCTACAACTCTACAGGGTTCTCCATCTATAACTACAAAGGATCCAGGCTTTAGACTGCCGGCTTCCACTGGTTTAGTGGACAAATATCACACCCCGATACTATATTAACTTATGCTAATATAATAGCCTTTGGGATGAATTAATAAACAGCTACAACACTATGTTAGTGTATGAAAACTGGAGTGTTAGCTAAAGTGAATGAAGAAAGTATTGAAGTAGTTTCAAAAATCCTGAAAATACTTAGGAAAAGAGGGATTGAAGTACTTCTAGAGGATAAACTTGCAAGTGCTTTAGGTGAAGAGGGATATAGTATGGAGTTTATAGATAAGAATTCCGATGTTTTCATCATAGTTGGTGGTGACGGTACTCTTCTCAGATCAGTCTTTAATCTAAAGTCCGCTGTAGATAAGCCTATAATAGGAGTACGTACAAGAGATTCGTTAGGATTTTTAATGAGTATATATGATACCAGTAGACTTGAATCCTACTTAGACATGTTTATGAAAGGATCTTATACTCTACAACAAATAACTAGACTTCGTCTAAAATTCAAAGATGTAAATGTGAATCTATTAAATGACCTTCTAATACGGAGCTCTCAATCACATAAACTGCTCTACCTGACGGCAGTGGATTTAGATACTGGTGAGACTATACTGAGTGGAGGGATGGATGGAGTACTTATTGCTACAACTGTTGGATCTACGGCCCACTCGCTATCTCTAGGAGGCCCAGTACTAGACCCACGTTTAAAAGCCTTCATACTCCATCCTATAGCTCCTCTTTCATACTTAAATAGGCCTATCATACTACCTTCTGACTTCAGGATTTGTTTAAATAACTTTAGTGACGATATCAAATTAGTAGGTGATGGTTTCTATACTGCTGAACTAAGTAAAGATGAGAGTATTGAAATAAGTAGTGGGGAAGATGTAAAAATAGTAAAGTTCAGAAATGATTTCTATAGAAAGTTAAGAGCTCGATTGATATGGACAGGTTAAAGAAGAGGATATTGGTAATAGATAGCCCAGCCTTCATAAACCTTAAGATACCACTACAACCGCTTGAAAATACTGTTTACGTTACTACTCCACGAGTGCTCAACGAGCTTAAAGATCGAATGAGCGAACTTCACGCCTCTGTAGCTCTTATGCAGAGAGTGATTAAAGTAGAAAGTCCTTCCGAGAGCTCACTCAAAGAGATTAAAAAAGTCCTAAGAATCCTAGGAGAGGATATATCTAGGACTGATATTTCCGTAGTTGCACTAGCACTGGATTATAAAAAGAAGGGAGAGAATGTTACTATATTAACTGATGATTATTCATTAGCTAATGTTGCGAACTATATGGATCTCAAGGTAAAGTTACTTACAAAGAAGGAATTTAAGAGTATAATAAAGTGGAGATATCAGTGTCCCTCGTGTAAGAGATATTTTAAGGAGAAGAAGAGATGTCCCTTTTGTGATGTTGAGCTTATCAGAAGGGGAAGGCGTATTAGATCTGTAGATCCTTAAGTTTGCTAATGATATTTCTTAGAATCTCTATGTCCTGACTATTGTCATATGGTTCTAATAAACTCCCGCATACAGGACATGTAAACATATTGTTATATGCCTCATTAAAAGTAAGCTTAGGAATATCCCTGTTAGGACATACGTAAAAACTATTGTTCTCTTCGTACCTAAGTCTTATCTCTAGTTTTCTTAGAATCTTGCTCTTTCGTTGTTGTACTAGTGTTCTTACGGGTTCATCTGTAAAATACCAGTAGTACGAGTACCAGCCTATTTGTGAGTCCTTTACTCTCCTATACCTTAAGATGCCAGCATCAAAGAGCTTGTGGAGCATTACCCTCACAGTAGCGACATCTTTATCCAGTATTTTAGCTAGTTCTTCATCCGTAACTTCTCCTTTTTCTTTAATAATATCTATTATCTTGACCCCCTCATCACCCAATAATATTTCAGATAGCCTTCTGAGAGCTTTCACCTCTGTTGTTAACATACCCTACACCCCGACTCTAATCACCCTCTTACCTCTTGGAGACGGAATTATCCTGATCTTAGCTCCTTCAAATAATCTTGATAGCTCCTTTCCTTCAAAGAGTCTATCAAGAAACACAGCTAGTGCTGCCACCTCACTATGAGGTTGATTCCCTATGGCTACATTGAAGTCCGCTCTTCTATAGACCTCAGCCGGCACTTTTTCAGCACCGACTACTATTAATATATTAGTAGAACTCCTTTTTATACGTTCTAATACATCACTCGTCTCTATGTTCTCTCCATACATGGTGAGGTGTACAACGACCCCCCCTTCTCTCTTCCAATCCTCAATTGCTTTTTTCCAAGGAACTCCAGATACTATTTCAAACTTTCCTCCCCACCTCCTAACTACATCCTTAATTTTTCTTTCTATTCTATGATCTACGATATCAGCAAGTATTATTCCATCAGCTCCAAATGCTCTTGCAACAAGCGCAACATGTGTACTCACTCTCCTGTCCCTTTCTGGTCTATGTCCTAATCTCAGTACATAGACCTTATACTTTTCTATCGACAATTATACCCCCTAGTTTACTTATCCTCTTCATTTTACTCGCTAACCACTCTCTTTTAGCTCCTACGAGTAATCGATTATTATCAATCCTTACTATCCTACATCCTTCACTTAGCATGTCTACTAAACTACCTAAATTGTCGCTTCTCTTTAACGCGATCTCGATTTCCACATACCCTGGAAGGTTGTTGAGTATAGTTTTCACAAGTAAGTCTATGTTCCATACCTTCTTTGCGGAGATGGGAATTAGGGGTTTATTAAGCCAACTTAGTTTCTCTATTCTCAGCTCGACATCGTCAAGTGATAATAAGTCTATCTTATTCAATGCCACTACCATAGGCTTAGACCCTGCCCCTATGGTCTCTAGTACTTCAATGCAGGCTTGTACTTTTCTACTTATTTCATCTAACTCCTCACTTGCATCGAGAACTATTATTAGAATATCTGAGTTATTTATCTCCTCTAGTGTAGTATAGAATGATTCTATTAGAAGAGGAGGAAGAGAGTCTATGAATCCTATAGTATCTGATATTATCACAGGAACTCCATTAAATCTAGTTCTCCTTATCGTAGTTGAGAGAGTGGCAAAAGGCTTTCCATCAATATAGCCATTCTCTCCCGTAAGCACGTTAAAGAGAGATGTCTTTCCAGCACCAGTATATCCAGTTATGGATATGAGGTAGGCTCCTGACCTAGTTCTCCGTTTATGTGCTCCCATCTTTCTCTTTCTTATCCTCTTTAACTCTTTGTTTATCTTAGATATTCTCTCTCTTATGTGCCTCTCATATACCGTTGCATCATACTCTCCACCTCCCATGAATCCTGGAAGTTCTTCTCTTTTAGCTACGTGTACGTACTCCTTCGCAAAGGATAACTCTCTTCTCAACCTTGCCAGTTCTATTTGGAGCTTGGCTTCTTTATCTCCAGCTCTTTTTGCAAAAATCTCCAATATCAATTGAAATCTATCTATCACATCTACCTTAAACAGTTTTGAAAGATTGTGAGCTTGAACAGGTTTAAGCTCATTGAAAAATATTACCTTATCCACGCCTAGTTTTTCTATTAGCTCTGATAGCTCTAGTGCTTTTCCATATCCTATTTGGTAAGCTGCATCTTGAACTCTGATCTGTTCCACCTCCGCTACGGGTATGTAACCTGCTGCTAATGCTAGTTCTCTCAGCTCGTGGAGGTAACTCCTCTCCCTAGATAGCCTCCTCTGTACTAGTAGTACTCTCTCTCCCTCCACGTTTTTCACCCTTCCTCCTCTCTCTGAGCACCATAATGTCCCCCAGGGTCAGATCTACAGTACGTCTGGTGATAATTTTCTCCTCCCTCTCCACTCTTTTTAATAGCTCTATTTTAAGCCTTCTCTCTAGTCTTTTAGCAAGTTCTACAGTGGGCTCGAGTACTCCCTGTTCTATCCTTCTTATAGTGGACTCCTTTTCCCTCACCATCTGTGCTAGTAACTCTCTAGTCAATCCCATGTTTTCTCTAGCCTTTCTTATCCTTTCACCATAATCCTCTACCAACTCTAAGTTCAGAATATCCTCCCGATAGCTTTTAGTCCTTATTCTTTTCTCTTTTCTCTTTACCCCAGGTCTTATTAGATCCTCTACTGGAACTACCTTAATTACCCTGTGCTTACTAGCACATATTCTACATACTATGAGCTCGCTCTTCTCTATTCTAACCCTATACCCTACTCCCACTATTTCTCTACCACAGAGCTCACAGTATAACTTCATGTGAGTCTCTATATAGAAGAGACGATATCGATTTAAGTATTACTCAGAAGATCATTTAGAGGAAGATGTCATTAGTTAAGCCTACAATACTCGAACTAGAGGTTATAATGTCTAAGTTAAATTATCAATATGGAAATAACCTGGGTAGTAAGTTTATGGACAATTTTCTTGATGAGATTATTATAAGAAGGTCAAAGAGAACAGGGAGAATAAGAGAAATATACGTGAAAGATTGTTTGGTATTTACCCTGAGGCCAACTGATGGTTTCTTAATACCAACCCTAGCAGGAGGAAAACTGATTAAAGAGCTCGTATCTCCTCCTCATTTAAGAGTAGTTATAGATGAAGACGCCGTGAACTTTGTAGCTAAGGGAAGATCTGTATTCTCAAAACACGTAGTATCCATAGATTATAATCTAAGAGCAGGTGATGAAGTCATAATAGTAGATACTAACGATAACCTAGTAGCAATAGGTAGATTAGTACTCTCTCCTATAGAAATTCCTAGTTCATCACGTGGAGTAGCGGTGAGAGTTAGGAAAGGAGTTTTGATAGATCGTTCTACATAGGTTTTAGATACCTCCTTCATACCATAGCCCTGTAAATTTTCTTCTTTCAATGGTTGAAAGCTCTCTTCTTAGAAAATTGAGAACAGTTTTATGCTGTCTTCCAAGGATTATCATTCTTATAGCCTCTCTAACTATCATCACGTATTCATATTCACCCATAATTGCGACATACCTATTGTAGATGCTTACTTTAACTCCCGTAATCTCTTCAAGTGCTCTTCTAAACTTTCCTTTTTCTCCTATTATTCTGCCCTTTACCCTCACTATGTCTTCTCTTCTCTTGAAGTATTCCTTTAAATCTATAACCTCTAGCAGGAAGTTTTCATCAAGGAGCCTCATCGCTTCTTCTGCACTAAAACCATAACCTATAGCCTCTATTACTCTCTTTACTCTCTCTATACTCATTATAGTGGCACCTTCCCTAGGTATTATAGTAATCTCTCCAGTTTTACTATCTACAATTATACTGGTGTTAGTGCTCTCCTCTATTTTTCTTTTAACATTTCCCTTACTACCTATTAGTACCCCTACTCTCTCAACTGGTATGTTTACTACAATCCTACCTTTAGCCCCTTCTCCCGAGTACACTATACTCATTTGTCTTAAGACATACTATCGTATAATTTAAAGTTACTTTCTGACAGTCTAAGAAAGAAATATTACTTCGTAATAACAGTAGTATACAAGATGATGTCTATGGGAGTCCCTCGAAGAGTAGAAATAGTGAGTAGAATTGTGAGAATTCTTATAATAGTGATGATAATAGCGGTAATAGCTCTTGGAGTAGGATTAGGCACCCTTTTAGGGAGCGTAGGAGTCAGTGAAGCTGCCATAATAATAGATCCTCTCACTGCAGAAAAGAGAGTAGTCTTAGGACCGAGATACTTCATAAAGAAGCCATGGGAATACTACGTAGTAATAAAGTATGGAGTAGAATCTCTAGATATGTGGACAGAGGCGCCAGGAAAGCACGGAGAATGGCCTGCAATAACTTGTCTTACTAAGGATGGACTAGAGGCTCGTGCGGATATAACTGTTAGGTGGAGGATAGACCCGGAAAATATAATAGAATTATACACGTACTACCCCGGACTTGATTGGGAAAGTAGAACACTTGTTCCTCTGCTCAGAGAAATCGTTAGAAATGTAATAGCCTCCTATACAGCTGTGGAAACCATAGAAAAGAGAGGAGAGATCTCTAATAAGATAGCGAATGCTTTTATACAAGCGGTTAAGGAGGAGAAGACTCTTGCAAACGCTATAATAGTCGAGGGAATAGATCTGAGGAATATAGACCTTCCAGATAAATTTAAGGCGGCTGTAGAGGCTAAATTAACAGAAGAGCAAATGATGTTAGCAGCAAGGTTTAAAGCTGAAAGAATGAGGATAGAGGCTAATGCAACTGCACAAATGACCATAATAAAAGCACGAGGAGAGGCTCAGGCCCAGATAGAGAGATCAAGAGGAGAGGCACTAGCCTTCCTTATAAAGGCAAATGCTACTGCAGAAGGCTATCGTAAAATCTTAGATGCACTCGGTGCTGCTAACAACACAGAGATAGCGAGAATGCTTATACTTAGGGATACACTTACTCAGATTAGAGGAAACGTTATCATACTCCTAACCTCAGGACCTCAAGGTACGGTAGTACCAGTGATACCACTAGAAGGTACTGAAGAGATCTTAAAGAGAACTTAATTTTTTACCAACCCTCCGATGGAATCTCTATAGCTATGAAGCCTAGTCTTCTAGCCACTCTACGTATACGCTTGAATATATTTTTAAATTCTTTTTGGCTTAGTGTGTAGACGTTCCATACATATATATCTACTGTACCAGCCAATCTATAGCACTCTTCGAGTGTAGAGGGCTCACTCAGGGGTACTTTGCCGTGAACGATCCTAACCCTGAGTTCGCCACTTACTATATCAACAATAAAAGCTCGGTAGTCTTTGTACTTAAGTTCTAGGTATCTTAATTCTTCACTACGCGCTACTATACTCTCCTCTTCAGAGAGCTTTATTTCCGGAGTCCTAAGATCAAACCCTTTTGCCTTAATCTCTCTAAGAATGTACTCCCATCTATCCCTTACATCCAATCTCATATTCTCTTTAAGGTGAAGAAGAATTATTAACGTTTAGCTATTGATATTTACTGAGAAATTTAGGTTTATATTGATCGAATATGAGTTTTGAAATGTACTACACACTTGCTCCCATCAGCTGTTTAGTACAAACATAGTATCTACTAATTACCCTATTAAGTATCTATGTTAACCAATTTTATGAATTTAATAATTATTAAATGCAGTACCGATCAGTACATAGGATTAATTTTAAATTAGCTAGTTGTTTATTGAATTGGTCTCCAAAAAGGTGTTACATATTAATGAGAATACTGAGAGATGGAGAGCAGACAGAGAGAATGAGCAGATGTGGTTATAGGCTAGACATATTTAAGTATGATGCAATAATCTCACAACTAGATCCTGATTTAAGATTTATCTATAAAATGTTCATAAGAATGTATTTAGACAATAAGTTATATTTCTACATTAGAAAAGATCTACTAAAGTTAGATAGAGCTATCATAGATAAGGCTGTGAAGAAAGGAGTTCTAGTAGAGATAGAGAAGGATAATGTCAAATATGTAGCTTTGAATCCAGATAAAGCTCCCTGGTAGTTCTCAATTAAGTCTTAGGTTGAATACTGTTCTTAAATTAGCACTACTTTCTACTGGTGGGGCCGCGGGGATTTGAACCCCGGACCACGCGGGTTCTTGCTAGAAGTCCCAAGCCGCGCACTCTACCCAAGCTGAGCTACGGCCCCTATTCTTCCCTAACCTATTGTTAGACTATTCCTTTGTATATAAAAGAATTGCCTTGATAGGTACTTTTTTCAATTACTAGGTATACTGATCTTGAAGGAACAATGGGGAGCATAACTAGTATCGGTATAGACCTAGCAGGAGTACCCAGTAGACCTACTGGTATATGTATACTAAGTCAAAAAGTTGTAAAGACTATGATAGTCTTCAAGAATGAAGAAATATTGAGTATAGTATCGATTAAAAAACCCGACATAATAGCTATAGATGCTCCCCTCGCTCTTCCAAAAGGTAAGAATCTAGACTCTAAAAAGTGTATTAGGGAGTGTGATAGAGCTCTTTGGAGGATGGGCATAAAGTTCTTTCCAATAAATTTTGGAGGAATGAGAAAACTCACCCTGAGGGGAATAGAACTTAGGAAGAAATTAGAAAGTTTAGGATATCTAGTCATTGAGACATATCCCGGTGCTGTACAGGATTTACTCGGACTTCCTCGGGCCAAAAGGGATGCAGAGAGATTGAGAAGAGGTCTAATAGATATGTTTAATCTAAAAGGAGATATACTAAACAAACCTCTTAATCACCATGAATTAGATGCTATAACGTGCGCTATAGTTGGTAGGCTCTATATCGAGGGTAGGTACTTAGCCCTAGGTGATCCAGATGAAATTCTCATGATACTACCAAGACCAATTTAATACACTTTCATTTAGTAAGGGAGAGTATTAAATCTGAGGCTATTTCTGTGGCCCTAAATTTAGATAGCTCTAAGGACAGCCTTCTAGCTCTCGTCTGATATTCTTCACTTAGGAGCTCCTCTATAGCATTTTTCAATTTTTCTTCATTTATTTCGCTTTGTAGTATAGTTTTAGCGATACCTAGTTCTTCTATACTCTTAGAGTTACCAATCCTCTCAGTATGACCTCTATTAGGTAGTGCGAGGATAGGTACACCATAGTACATTCCCTCAGCGATCGTAGTGTGCCCCCCATGGCATACGAGAAGATCAGCGATCTTCAGCAGTTCATACTTATTTTCTATCCAGGGGAGGACTAGTACATTCTCGTTAAGATCATAGGGTTCCCCTTTGTAGAGCAATCCTGAGGAAACGAGTATTACGACATTCTTATCGAACTCTATTCCTCTAAGTACATTGAGTACTATTTCATATAACTTCTTTTTCTCCTCTCGTGTACCACTTATGAGGACTAGTACTAACCTCTTATTACGAAAGCCTAATCTATCTTTTAGTACATTCCTAGGTGGTAGTTCATAGGGATATACTTCTATTAGTGGTCCTATAAATACACTTTTATCCTTATATTCTTCACTAAACACTATGTTATCCTTTGATATAGTAAAGGGTGGAGGAAAATCTGGAATTAACATAAGATCACTCCTCTTCCACACATTGGCCATGAGCTCAAATAGTACATGCTCAACCAAACCTTTCACTTCTTTCTTTTTCAGTGGAATTCTTACAATCATCTGATTGGTTATCAATACTAGAGGTAGATCCCATAGTATCGCTGCAGCCGCTGAGGATAGTCTACTATCTGATACTACTACTTCTGGTGAAGAAATCTCCATGTAATATAGTTCTGCTCCTATCTGTCTTAAAAATACATATATTATCTGAGGGCCCTTAGCTATAGTACCCCTTAGATCTAGTGCCCCGGAAGGGTCTAATTCGTATTCGAGATCGTACGATTTAAGTACGATAAAGCCTTTATATTTGAGGTAATTTACAGCATCCCCATAGGTTGAGAATAGTACTTCATGGCCCCTCCTAGTTATCTCTGAGGCTATTGATGCACATCTTGATGCATGTCCCAGTCCTATACCGCATGGTGCGAGGTATACTCTCATCTATTCCCTACCCAGATATAGTGCTCTTTCGATTACCTCTCCATTAGGATGGAGTTCGTAGAAGATTTGAGTTTTAAATTTATAGATTCTCACATTAGAATCTCTCCATGCATTCATTGGAAGTCCAGCCCTTAAGCACACCTGTTGAAGCATTTCACTCTTACCCCAATCCTCCTCTACAGCAGTCTGGGGAAGAACAACACTCCTATATCTTCCACCAACTTCTAATACTACACCTTCTAAGCCTAACTTAAGCTGGCTTAAGCACTTTTCAATATCACGTGTATCAAGCGGTTCAAGATCAGATACAATGGTCACTTCGAATACTATGCTATTTAGTTCTCCTATATTGAGGGGAGGATACCTATAATCTCTGACAGCTACTTCTATTGCTGATCTTATAGTAGCTTCTATTAGTGGCAGTACTGGATCCACCATTCCCCTTCTACCCCTTAATACTCTTCTCTTCACTCCTCCTCTTTCACTGACTATCTTCTCCAGAGAGACAAATACACCACGTCTTTCGTATAATTTCCTTGGCAGTCCTTGTGGAACCATAATGTATACTCCTCTACTTAAATACCTATCAACAGCTAATCTCGCGTAACGAACAAGGAGTGTACCTTCCTCTAATGTAAGTTCAGACAATGTTATCCCCCTCGCTCCTTAAGATTACTTAACATTTTCCGTTTAATTCTTTCTGCCTTATCGAGTATACGAGACATATTATGTAGATGTACTCCGATCCAATAAACCTTATCACAGCTTTCGCACTTGAAAAAGACATTATGGTACTTCAATATGGATTTTGGCACTTTTCCTCTCAGATGGATCTTAGCAACCCTTATTAGCTTTCCTCCACACCTAGGACATCTAGTTTTAGATAAATCCACTCTTAGTACTATTCCTATTTCTATGGATAACATTGCAAGTATCTTCTCTATACTCCTCTCTTCTATCAATATCGATCTAATGCCCTTTCTGATGGCTGTACTATGTAGTTGTCTATCTGATGTGAGCACTATACGCAGATCATTCTTTGCATGATGGAGTAGTTCTTTATCACTCATCTTTGTCGAGTATACAACATCGTAGCCTAGTACTCTAAGCCACTTAGCTACGTGCCCTAGCATTCCATCTACTATGAATCTCGGCTCTCTACTCATACACTCTTAACCCCTCAAATATACCTCTACACTCTAGTATGTGAAAGCCTCCTGTTGGTAGATCTCTGTACAACTGATCTATTGTAGTAAGTAGTCTTACTCCTCTTCCTCTACAGAATTTCCTTAGGTGCTCAAATACTTCATGTACCAGTTTACTTTTTGGAATATGTCCTGGTACTAGTACTACTCTATCACTGTATACTGTGGCTCTTGTGCTAGGAAGTACTCTTAAGAGTATTCCCGAATCCGATTTTTCAGCTACTAATACCACCTCTAGTTTTACATTTCTTAGATAATTTCTTTTACCATATATCATGAAGGCTCCTCTTTTAAGGTATTCACCTGAAGGAGGGGATTTAGTAACCTGTTCTGCTCTTACCCAGAATACGTCAACGGATGCTAATCCTTCTCTCCAGGCCCTTGAGAAGACAGCGGTGAATTCAGCAGCTTCTCTTATGTCTTTATCACTAAATTTCTTACTCTCAGTCCTTATAACAGTTATAGGAGACCCGTATATGTCCGCATGAAGTACTATATCATGGCGCCTCATGTATTTTCTAACTATAGTCTCATTTTGTTTACTGTCCCTACCAGCTATCACCAAGAATCCGTTACTAGTTATGAACCATCTGAACTTTTCGTACCATGCTTTTTCTCTACTAACTACTCTCTCTTCTACTTCTTCTTCCATCTCCATTACTTTCTTTTTCAGCCTTTCAAGTTCTCTTCTTGCCTCTCTCATAGCGTGTTTTATCTCTTTTGCACTCCTTCGCAAGTTTTTGACCTCATTATAGATTCTAGATATATTCGCTCCTGCACTCAATCTAGGATTGAGCTCTATTTCAACTCCGTTTAGTGCCATATACACTACTTTCTTATCCAGCGCTACTCTAGCTCGTATCCTCATTCCGAATACTTTCTCCAAGGTACTCTCGAGTATTACTCTCGCCTTCTCGAATTCTCCATTCATAATAACCTTATTAAGCTCATCTAGGATACTTTGTATCGTATAAATTCGTGTTGAAAATGTCTGTGCTATTTTAGACAACACTCTTATCCTACTTTCCACCTTCTCTATTGCCCTCTTTTGAGCTTCTATTCTCCTAGTTATTTCCTCTATTTTCTCCCTAGTCTTTGCGGTTGTACTAGCCTTTATTTCATTTAGGACTTTACTAAGGTAGATCTTTTCAATAGCTTCGTTAGTAGTTGGTAGGTACTCCTTTCCTCTAAATTCCCTATCTATTGTAAAGTCTAATACTCTCAACCTTGCCTCTCCATCTTTAGTTGTTAGTATGTGAGGTTTGGGTTGTTCGTCTACTTCTTGGATTATTTTCCTGATCTCATTTAAAATTCCATAGATCAGCTTTCGCAGATTATATGTCTTTACTTTAGGATCAACTCCACATCTTATACAGGCTTCCTGTACCAACTCTGGTGGTACATTTAGGCATTTAACTAGAGCCCTCAGAATACCCTTTTCGCTACTAATACTCTTAAGAATGACTTCTTCAGCATCCTTAGACAGAGGATCTACTCCCCTGAGAGGAGGTCTTTTATAGAGAGAACCCGAGACTATATCTCTATCTTTCATCTTCTTATATCTATACGCTGCAATTATCTTATTATCTTCGCAGTTCACTAGTACAATATTACCCTCTCTAATAACCTCTATAACCAATAGGTACTCCTTATCCGACTTTACTAATTTCAAATCTATAACCCTGTCCATATCATACTGTTCTACATCAACTACAATAGCCCCTCTTATGTACTTTCTCAATAGCATACATATCGTAGGCGGTTGTTTAGGATGGGGGAGTGAAAAGGAGGTTAAGAATACTGTTTTCCCGACCCATACGACTAGTTCTCTCTCACCCTTTGCGGGTATGCGTAGTTTTATGGAGAATATATCATCGGCTAACTTGTATATATTACTTATCTTAGCTCCGGTTAATACATGTCTAAACTCTCTTACGAGTGCTCTAATCTCAAGTGAAGTGAGTACCGGTACTTTGACCTTAGACATGTTATCGAGGATTTAGACCAGAGTTAAAATATTTATCTTCCGATAGGTAGAGGAGGAATGATTTACAAGGTGAAAGACCGTGAAGGAAAAGTTGCTTCATGTAATTAGACTAATAGTAGGTGTTGCTGTAGGTACTATTTGTGGGATACTCGGGATTACAGGAGTAGTGGGACTAATTCCAGCTAGTCTAGCATACATATTATTGCATGTACTAAGTAAGAGATTCTCCAGTGGACACGAAGAAGGAGTTACTGGGCTCATTGAATACATAGGACTCTGGTTATGCTCGTGGTGTTTATCATATAGTATATTGTACAGATAGAGTTTGTGTTTAACTTATTCCATGCTCTGCAATCTCAAAAAGTACTTTCTTTCTCTCTAATCCCCTTCTACTGAACTCTAGAGTGGCGCTTCTGACATTATCCCTAACCCTTCTGAGGAATATCCTATCCGTGACAAATGCTTCCACATAGTGGGCTCCTAAGGGTTTAGTACCCTCTCCGGGTACTTCAGTAACCTGATTAGCTATTACAACGGCAATATTGAGCTCCTTAGCTATCCTACTCATATTCTTCATAAAGCCTGCTAACTCGTGGAGTATTAGAAGAGGCTCTTTAGCTATATCGATCCTGTATAGTGCTGCTATATCATCTACTACCACTAGTCTAACATCTCTATTAGCGGTTATAAAGTCGTATACCATATTGGGTATATTAACCTGCACTGAGAAATTGTATGCTCTTGCGTAGACTATATTCCTTAATGCTTCCCTAGGATCTAGTCCCCTATACTCTGCAATCTGGATAATCCTCTCGGGTCTAAAGGTACCCTCAGTATCTATATAGATAGCCTTACCAGAGAGACCACCCTCCTCAGGAGGAAGCTGAACCATAACACACAACTGATGACACAACTGAGTCTTACCAACACCAAACTCACCAACAAACTCAGTAATTCCATATGTGATTATCCCTCCTGCCAGCATCTCGTCTAAACTCTTACAACCAGTAGAGATTCGTTCCACTTTAAGTAGTCTATTGATAAGATCCCCAAGAGTCTCTACGGTTATTGTTGTCATTACAGGTCTACTATTCCATGTTCAGTTATCTGGAATACTGCCTCTACTTCAGGATGTTTAGGAGAATCGAATATCCTAGCTATCCTCCTATTATCTTTACCCTTTCTGATCCATACTCTGTAGGTGCATCCATGTGCTACTATGTTACCTCCAGCCGGTCTCAATGGATTCCCTATGAAGGCCGAAGGATCCGCTATTACTTGATTAGTCACAACTACCGCTAGGTTGTATATATCTGCTACTCGCAATAGTTGATGAACATGCCTATTAAGTTTCTGTTGTCTAACAGCTAGATTCTCTCTTCCTGGGTATTCAGATCTAAAGTAGCTGACTAAACTATCCACTACTAATAGTTTAACATTTTCAGACTGAATTATGGGCTCAGCTTCTTTTACAAGGAGCATTTGATGATCTGAATTGTATGCTCTTGCGTAGACTATATTCCTTAATGCTTCCCTAGGATCTAGTCCCCTATACTCTGCAATCTGGATAATCCTCTCGGGTCTAAAGGTACCCT
>CAZFTG010000011.1:0-41573 GCA_964522205.1 uncultured Thermoproteales archaeon | reverse complement strand
TTAATTGCTTCCCCCTCTTTACGCACATTAAAAACTTGGACCCTGAGATATCTGCTCTTAAATATATAATTATTGAAGTTATTAAGCTCCACTCCTCTCTGATAGGCATAACACATATTAGTCTCTGTATTAAGCTATTTTAGTTAATACCCGAGTCCTCATTAGTAGGACTAGAGCTAATCACTACTTAAATGGAAGTGATCATAGGAGTTCTATACGAAAAACTAATTATAGCCAAGAGCGTAGGGATAGAATGGTGAAAGTCATATTGTGCTGAAAATATATGACACCCTAAGTAGAGAGAAAAGGGAGTTCAAACCGCTTGAAGATAACATTGTCAAAATTTATGTATGTGGGCCTACAGTTTACGACTTGACCCATATAGGACATGCTAGAACGTATATAGCGTTTGACATAATAGTCAGATATCTCAAGTACAGAGGTTATAAGGTTAGATACGTAGTTAATATAACAGATGTTGAGGATAAAATAATAAGGAAAGCTAAAGAGATGGGAATACCTCCTTCAGAAGTAGCTAGAATGTACGAAGAAGACTTTTTCAAGGTTGTAAAGGAGCTTAATTTACTAAAAGCTGATGTCTATCCTAGAGTTACTGAACATATCAAAGATATTATAGATACCATAAGGAAGCTAATAGACTTAGGATACGCTTATGTAGTGAATGGAAATGTGTACTTCAGAGTAAGAAAATTCGAGGACTATGGTAAATTATCCAGACAGAGAGTAGAATCTATGTTGGCTGGAGCACGTATTGAAATGGACGAGAGAAAAGAAGACCCTAGGGACTTTGCTCTATGGAAATCTGCTAAAAAAGGAGAACCATATTGGCATAGTCCCTGGGGGTTAGGTAGGCCGGGTTGGCACATAGAGTGCACTGTGATGGCAGTTAAACATCTAGGAGAACAAATAGATATTCATGGAGGTGGCACTGATCTAATATTTCCCCACCATGAAAATGAAATTGCACAGTCAGAGGCCTATACGGGTAAGAAGCCATTTAGCAGGTTCTGGTTGCATACAGGACTCCTTACAATAAAAAGGGAGAAAATGTCGAAATCACTCCACAATATAATCCCAGTGGTCGAGTTTCTCAAGAAGTACAGTGCTGATGCCCTTAGGCTAATGGTAGCTCAAGCACATTACAGAAGCCAGATAGATTTTTCATTTGAAAAAATAGAAGAACTGGAGAAAACATTGTCTAGAGTATACGGAATATTGGAAAGATTAAGAGTAACATCCGAGTTTAGGGAGGTAAAAGAGTATAGAGAGGATATAGAGAAGGACTTCCTGAATAGATTAAAAACTATGAAGAGGGAGTTCATAGAGGCTATGGATGATGACTTTAATACGCCAATAGCCCTATCTAAAGTCTTTGAATTCATAGATTACTATGAAAGAATAGTAGAAGAGGGAAGAGACCGTTACATAAGACCAATTCATCTAAGATCAGCGTATGAGACTATGGTGGAGTTGTTGAAAGACATATTGGGATTTAAACTGGAATATGAACAGCTTAATAGGAGTACTTTCCTCCTCCTTAAACTAATAATCGATGTTAGAGAGAGATTAAGAGAAATGAAACTCTGGAATCTTTCAGATGCCATAAGGGGTAGATTGAGGGAGATAGGGATAGAGGTACGGGATACTCCTCAGGGACCGGTATGGTTCTACAGACCTAAGTTGAGAACTCGGAGATAACAGTATTACTTAGATCTCTTAGCTTTTTAGCTATCCTATCGAGTACGTCGAATATGAGAAGTACATTACGCTTAAACCTGATTCCCCTGGAAAGTGTGTGACTAAGGGCAAGAGTCCAGAGTATCTCTGTAGGGTTTTCGAAGAAGGCCTTCTCAGCTAATATAAGTTTATCTCGATCTGTTATAAAGGGTAGGTAAGTCTCATCAATTGATTTGAGAAATACGTACAGTTCTATAATGCCTAGTTTTGAGATATTTTTCATAAGCTCCCCATCGCTATTGAGGAGGTTAGCAAGCCTATTATTTACTTTGAATTCATCACCAATTAGATTAGCTAACTTTTCTAACTCTTCACGAGGTTCAAAACTTACACTCTTTCTAAAGATACCCTTATACTTAAGGACACATTCACATCCTTTTAAATACCTATAGGCGTTAGCCATAGCTGGGTTCATTTCATCAGTAGGGACTATCAAGACATTAGCAGTAAACAGGTACTTATACTCGAAGAGGCCTATTAATTTTTTATAAATGAACATCTCATCGAAGGCAGCATCTTTTGGTCTTATGTAAGTAGTTCCGCGTTCAAACTTGATGAGGTCTATTCTATCCTTCAGGATCTTGCCTATTAACTTCTCGGTAGCTCCAAACATATCAATATCTTTCCATGAGTATTTCCTTAAAAAAGTTAACACAATAGCATTCTATTATCACAACATCTCTCCAAGGGTACTTATTCCTCATCTTTGTACCCTAGTATTTCGTGTAGGGTATTCCTACCACATTTACTACAGAAGATATAGATTTTTTCGAAATCGCTTATATCATACCCTACATATAACATTCTCTCTGAACCACATTCTTCACATTTTAAGAGCCAACCCCTATCTTCTTTTGTTTCCGAAAGCACCCTCAGCACCTCTTCTAGTGTACTTCGCATGTAATATATCAATATATCATATTAAGTTGTCAGAATCTGCTCACTCTATCATCTCTCAACTCGTCTCTTCCTTCATCATCTATCTAAGGTACTGGGCGCAACTATTTAAGTTCTACACTTTGAAACTAAAAGGATTATTACTTTCTAATAAGATCAATTAGATAATCTATTAGTAATACTGGTATGTTCACTCCAGTGACCTGCATTAACTTTTCAAAATCAGGACTTCCATTGACCTCTAGTACAAAGTAATTCTCTCCTTCTTCAGCAATATCTACACCCCCGTACTCTAGACCCAGTGCTTTACAGGCGCTAATAGCGAGTTCACTTAGCTCCTCGTTAAGCTTGAGGGGTTTAGCCTTAGCTCCTTGAGCTATGTTAGTCTTCCAGAACTGTGAAAACCTGTACATAGAGGCTACTACCTCGTCTCCTATAACAAATGCTCTTATATCCCTTTGAGGTTTATTAACGTATCTTTGAATTAGGGGTACTATGCCTATGGATAATAAGTGTCTACAGATCTGAAATAGGACATCGTGATCATATGCTATACTCATCCCATATCCCCTAGAACCCATGCATGGTTTTACTACAAATGGAGCCATAGTCTTACTTGACTCGTAAAGGCGTTTAAGATTTTCTGAGACTATAGTTAGAGGTGTAGGCACTCCCTTCCTGTGTAGGGAAAGTAAGGTTAGTATTTTATTCCTACTCTTAAGGAAAGCATTGAGGTTATTCACTAACCTCACACCTATTTCTTCCATAGCCTTTAGCATACATGTTCTCACTAGGTATTGATCTAAAGAGATTACAGCACCTAGGCCTCTCAGTAGTGCTGCATCCAGTTCTATTGGCTCACCACGCATGTTCAACTCAAGGGTGTTCTCCCCCAGTTTCAGTTCTAATACATGTAATGGTATGGGAATAGTATCTATTCCTCTTCCTCTTAATTCATCTATAAGAAGTCTATTAGTACTCGTTGGAATAGGAGTCGAGAAGATAACTCCTATCTTCACATGGGACACCAAACTATTAAGGATTTTAATACTTTAAGACGTTTGTCCTTAGTATGGTTATAGCCATATTACCATACAGTTTCAAATAACGAGGATAGAGATATTTAGACATACGCATACTATCTATGACTAAAGTCGAGGAACATGAGGAACTATATTGAGAATATCGCAGAGTACATAGTTTCCACAGAGCTATTCTACAAACTCCCCATTTTCACAGATATAGGAGTGGTAGATCTAGAAATAGTAGATCACTGGATTGAGTGGCTGGGTGAAATGGCTAGAGAATATGAACTCCTCCCCCTTATATGGGATAGGAGAAATCCTCCTAGTGTGATAGCAACTACTAACGCCCTACTAGTACTCAGTAGAAGTAGAGAGGATGAACTAGATAGTATGGTAAAAACTCTGAGTAATCGTAGATCTAAGATCGGATTCTGGAATGAAGTATACTCAGCTATTCCACTACTCAAAAAAATCATACCTTTTGAATGGAACTATACGAGATTATCTGTGTACACAAGTCTAAAAGTGGTTAAAGCTCTAAGCACTATAGGGTATGAAAATACTATCTTAGATCTTATAAATAGATTAGAGAGTATTCAAGGAAGAAGTGGTCTGTGGATTTCAAACAGTCTTGGAGATATTGAGATGACCTCATTAATACTGCTGTACTGTAATAAGTATCTTAGCGAACAATCCAAAGAAAAAGCAATTAGTGCATTACGTACATGGCTTAAAGATCAATTGTACACTGCTATGAACATTAATACACTCAAAAAGGCATTAGCATCATTAGCCTTAATAGCCTCGGGTGAAATGGAGGTAGAATTCCGTAATTTAACAGAGTATGTAAAAGAATTGTTAAGATTACAGAGTCCTGAAGGTAGTTTAGACTTTACTCCTAATCGAAATAACAGAAAATGGATAACCGTAGAAATTCTAGAGCACGCTTTAAGATATATTCCAGAATTAAAATGTGAAATTAAAAAATACATTCATAGATATCTCTCTAAGCTAGATAGCTTACATAGGCTATTGGAGGAGCTTGAAGATAAGGCTACCGAGTACTTTAGAGAGGTTCTCGAAGAAAACGTACTAAATGGGGTGAAGGAGGATTCTATAAGACTTTATCTACTACTCTTGAGTTCTATTTTTGAACAGTTCTACTGGGTGGAGAATAGAGATTCCATAGAATACCTGAGTAAATTCAAGAATATAATTTATGAAGGAGAATTTCAACATGTATTAAATAATGAGAAAATAGTAGTTAAAATATTAGAGAAAGTGCTACCGAACAGAGTAGGCAATAACACTATATCCAAACTTGCAACAACTATATCAACACTATACGGTTTCTTTAAGGATTACCCCATGAATGACCTGAAGAAGTTCTATAGAGACTTCTTTGAGTATACAGTGGAGAAAATACCAGTTAAATTAAACCCGGACACTGATGTAGACAAGGTCTCAAACTTAGCCATAGCACTTCGTATAGGGATTAATGAAACCCCATCAATAAAGCTACTGTGCACAACGCTACGAGTATATCCGTGTATTGGAGTTAATACTATAATATCCTTTCTTTATTATACTAGAATGTTCAATATTATAGATAATCTAAGAGATTATGACCTAGAAATTCCCTTAGATTATAGATTAGTGGATATATTATCGAGAATAGGTATTATAAAAAGAGGTAGGAATATTAACATAAGAGAGAGTCTAAATAGAGTAGCATTTGAACTCGCGCCTCATGATAAACTCAGGATACTAGTACTCAGATATCTATGGGCTAATTACTGTATGAGAGGAAAGTACCTTCATATATCACCAGCGACCGACTGTCCATTAAGAATGATCTGTAACTGTAGATTCTCATCAAAATCTTAAGAAAATATCATCTATATTAGGAAAAGTTAGCATTTACTCAGACTAACTCCCCTTTAGTCGGAAGTTCCTTAAACTCTTTTATACTATTGTCGTAGCAATTCCATTAAAGTTATTTAAATACTATTCTCCTAAATTCTAAACCATGTTTCTTTAAGAATGCTTCTGCTGAAGCTGTACAATCCGGAGCCACAAGAATTCCTCTTACAGGAGATCTTATAGTCTCCTTTACACTCTCCACATACCTCAGTAGTTGAGATACTGAGGAAAGATCAGCTTTTCTCCTTTTCACTTCTATCACTACAGCTCTACCCTTTTCATCAACTCCAAAGATATCTATTTTACCATATCTTGTATTCATCTCTCTATGTAGGGGCTTAAACCCCTTTTCTATGACTTCAGGTCTCTGAAAAATAATGTCTACTACATCCTTCTCAGTACCGATTATCGCTATATACTCCTCATCTACTAGATCAAAGGAGCCTACGAAATACACATCACTAAGCTCTATTACTATTATCTCTCGGGGTCTTCTTCTAATACTCTCTACAATCACCTTCCCCTCCTTTAAATATACTCTATGGATCGATCCGGGAGGATTCCAGTTTACAGGTTCCCTCTTACTAGCCTTGTGTACAAGAAGAGCCCCATCTGGTTTGAGTAGTATCACTCTATCTCCTTCACCTAAAAAGCTACGTGCTCTACCCTTATACCTCACTATGCACTTTCCTACTATAATGGATGTCCTCTTCCTAAATATGGACTCTTTTAGTAGCTCTACAGCCTCTCTTGGGGTTGGTCTCTCGAGTAATCTTATGTTCCTGTTCATGTACACACTAAAATATGGCTTTAGCCTTAAAAGATATGATGTTGATAGAGCTGATAAGGACAATCCTTGTGAAGGAGCTACTAGAGAAGCAAACAATAAGTATTGATGAATTTTGTAGAAAGTATAATATAGATAGATCTATCTTAGATAGCGCTACTAAACGGTTAGAACAGTACCTCACTATCGATAGTGATAGTATAACACTATTAGATAGAGTCGGATTTGCTGTAGAGAGTATGAAATTGGGGATTCCAGCATACGATATAGTGAAACTAATGAATTGGAGAGAATATGAGGCACTATGCTCGAAGATCCTGAGTACATACGGTTTTAAGACACTTAGAAACATACGTTTCTCGGTTCAAGGTAAGAGGTTTGAAGTGGATATAGTTGCTATTCGAAGTCCTTATGTACTCATAATAGATTGTAAACAATGGCTTAGACTTAAGGGGAGAAGTACGGCACTACTAGAGGCTATTATGAGGCATAAGGAGAGATTCGAAAGTTTTCTAAAAGTTGCTCCTGAAATTCTAAGGTTACCTATTAAAATTGTATTTGGACTCAAGTTCATACCAGTACTCATAACATTCTATACTCAAGATCAACTGATAGTAGATGGGGTAATTGCAATTCCCCTGGAAGGATTGAGTAGGCTTATAGTAGACTTAGAAAATCTACCAGTTGAGTATAGGACAATCGACAAATCCTACACTACCATTGATAGAGAGTAAGCACTTTACCGAATACTTTAGAACAGTATCACACTCTAAAAGGATATATTGAAACGTTTAAAATTACCTTCAACTATTCAATTAACATGTATCTGGGTCCTATACATCATCCAGCAATTGGTATAAGAATACCTGAGATACTCCTGAAAGGCATACTTAGTGCGTTTAAAAAGAGAAATACTGTAGGTACTCTCATGCTCTCCTTTGTTCGAGAAACTGCTCCAGAATATGTCATAAATGCTCCACCCGGCGTATACGATATCACAAGAGGACACACAGGGACATCCATAAGAAAATACATGACACTTGCCCATGATATAGCTGAGGAGATGGGAGTACAGGTAGAAATAGAGGCCGACCATATAACAGTAACAAGTCCAAGTAAGGCCGTTAAGAGAATTGTGGGAGTGAAAGTAGAGTACGGTTTAAGTGACGAGGAGTTAAAGGAGTCTATGGACTATATAAGGACAGAGATAGAAGAAGCTGTACAGACGGGTTATGTAGACTTCTTCACTATCGATACCTGTGAGATGGTGAGACTTGAAGTCGACTCTATGGATCCGAAAAGTGTCGAGGAGAGATTTAAAGATATAGTACCAAAGGAGGAAGCAGAGAATTTGATGAAGAGATACGTAGGTAGAAAATTTGTCTTTATAGGTAGTAGTGGGAGACCTTTCCACTTGAACTTCAGTAAAATAGACGTAATGAGGCTCGCGTTGAAGTACTTAGATAGCCTAGATCTGGCTCTCAAGATGTATAGGATGATATGTGAAGAGATGAAGAAGATAAGGAGACCTTTTGGTATAGAAGTAGCATTTGATGAGCTCCCAGAATTGACAAAGGAGAAGGATCTGTATTTCTATCTAAGAGAGCTATGGGATCGAGGTTTAAGCATAGATTTCATTGCACCTAACATAGGATTTAAGAAGAGAAAAGACTATGAAGGTGATCTAGTCGAATTACGAGATAGAGTTGAAAGACTATCATCTATAGCGAGATCCTTCGGCACTTTACTTTCATTTCACTCAGGTAGTGGGAGTGGACCCTTTACTGGAAAAGGAAAAGGTGTGTATGAAGCACTACTAGAGGCTACTGGAGAGAACCTCAAGTATAAGGTCTCAGGAGTTTATATAGAACTCCTCTTTAAGATCATGGAATCATATCCTAAAGGTACTAGACCTAGGAATCTCTATGAAAGAGTATTCGAAGATGTGTACAATTACTTAAAAGATTGCGTTGAGGAGGAAAGAGAGCTCTCATCTCCGCTACTGAAAAGGATGATAAAGGAATATGAAGATAGAGGTAAACCTACTAATTCAGAAGAGCCTATATTTAAGTACTTTTCCTTCATCTCACTAAATCTAAGAGATTCCAGTGGTAGAAGATACTTAAGAGAAGAAATAGTAAATCTGTACGAGGAAGATGAAAACTTTAGAGAAAAATTTGATAAAGAGGTCGAAAGATTAACATTACATATGATAGAAGGGCTTAATTTCATCGATAACGTAAAAAGACTATCATGGTGGGCTAAGTAATTAACTAGCTATATATCTAGTAAAACGATACTTAAGTAGCACTACTTAACATACTTAGAATCTCAGATCTCTAAACTTTAATATATCACCACTGCTAACCATAAGCCGACGAGGTCTTAACATGATAGTAGTGGGAGGTAGTGGATCGAGACACCTAGCTGTAAAGTTATCTAGAATAATGAATGTAGATCTTATTGATGTAGAGGTCAGGAAATTCCCCGATGGAGAGCTGTACATAAATTTCCTAGGAGATGTCAAAGATCAGGATGTAGTTTTAGTACAATCCATAGCTAGACGACCTAACGATCTACTATTAGAGTTTATATTTGAAGCTAAGACGTTGAAAGATCTAGGAGCTAAGAGAATTATTGGAGTAGTACCCTACATTCCCTACGCTAGACAAGACACTAGGTTTAAACCAGGAGAAGCACTGAGCATAAAAATAGTAGCTGAGCTCATAGAGTGGAGTGGGATAACTGAACTGTACACTATAGATGCACATTTACATAGATTAAGGAGTTTAGAGGAATTATTCAATATAAAGGTACATAACCTCACATGTATGAGAGAATTGGCAAAATATATGTTCAAAAACTTCAAACTAAGCAATCCCTTAGCCATAGCTCCTGATGAGGAAGCTGAACAATGGGTTAAGATATTCTCAGAAGAGTTTCAATGTGAGTATGCAGTATTGGAGAAGAGAAGGATAAGCGATGAAGAAGTGGAGTTGAGCGTAGGAGAGATAAGAGTTTCTGGTAGAGATGTGATAATAGTAGATGACATTATAAGTACAGGAGGTACTATGGCAGAAGCTGTTAAGAATGTGAAGAGACTTGGTGCAGATAAGGTTTATGCTGTATGCGCACATCCAATACTAGTAGGAGATGCACTCTATAAGATATTAAGAGCGGGAGCTGAGGCTGTAATCGGTACGGATACTGTAGATAGTCCAGTGAGCTACGTGAGTGTAGCCCCGCTTATTGCTAATGCTCTATTAAAAATAAACTAGTTATTCCTCAAGGGCTGAGAGTATAGCTTTTTTAGCCTCCTCCATATCGACTTTTCCTTGAGGAGTTAGGGGAAGCCTTGTCATTATATGTTTAATGCTACCATCTTCATACTCTACAAATACCTGAGGTAGAGCGTATCCCCCTAATTCATCTTCTTGACCATGTTTAATTAAGAATTTCCAATCTTCCTCTCTTACGTCCAGTTCGAGACTTCTTGTGTTAGCTATCTCTTCTAGAAGTCTAGTAATCTTACTTCTAAGTACATCGTAGCTTGAGGTAACCAATATTAGTTTTCTTGCTCTCATGTTTTCACCTGTCCACTTCCTCCTCAGTATATTTAAGCATTTAGACTCCTAGTCTCCCCTTTCTTGTCGATAGAGTTTCCCCCTCCTTGACCTCTATTCATATAATCTAATCTTGGGAGAGTATTCATCATCTTAGGATATCACTATTTAGTAAATCTTAAAAATTTATATAAGACAAAACTGAGAAATGAAGAGATAGTGAGGTAAAATGGAAATATACACATTAATTTCAATCGATTGCGACCTAAGAACAGGAAATGTATATCACCGACAGAAAGCACTCGAAGCTCTAATGCATTTATTTGAGGATTACGGAATGTGTGGACACATTACTTGGTTTTTAAATGAAAATGATTTCAAGATAGTAGAATGGCATACTACTTTCCTGGATAAAGTTATTGAGACTGGAGACTCTTTCGGTCTTCACGATCACTTTGATCGAATGGACAGTATTCACAATTATTATCCAAATGCAACTCCTGTAGATATCAATTCCTATGAAGATGTTTACTTTCTTCTTGAACGCTCGAAGAAAATTGTAGAGAATTATATAAGGAGTAAGGGATATAATAAGCCCGTAATTCTCCATAGGAACGGGTCTCTTGTCCAATCCGTAGCTATCTACAGAGCATTGAAAAGGCTTGGTTATAGAGTAGTATCAGATATCACTCCTCAAGCATACATAGATGGCTCTCAGTATCGCGATAGAATAGGCAGATCCCACGTTATGTTTAATAGGGGTATTCCCTTAGGTGTCCAGCCATATAGGCATGATGTTGATAATTGGACAGATTATAAGTCGAGAAAGGGATATTTCATCCAGATCCCGGTTCACTACATGGGCATATCCTTAGATTTTAAACATGTTGATGCGACAGTGGAAGCTTGTTGCAGGAATGAGCTAGAACTATGCATATTTTCCTGGATCTTCCACCCTTATGAGGTTCAAAACGTGAGTGGACATATCGATAAAAGGAAGCTTAAAAAACTCGAAAACAACATAAGTAAACTCATAGAGAAGTACAATTCAAAATTCAATAGCTTTGATGAGATTTTGGGAAAATTGCACTTATAGTTATTAGCATTCGCTGTCACATAACAATTAAAGCGAGTAGCAGTATGCGCATGGCATTTATAAAGGAGGGATAGAAGCAGAAGATTGAGATTCTAAATTTAAAGCATTTGGAAGGAACTATTTTTCCAAGTATGAGCAGGATAAGTTCTTAGAAATACCTTGCGCATTACCAGCAATATTTAAAAGAGTCTTCCTCCAATATAGGAGGACAAGTATGAAGATACTCTCGTATAAGCGTGGGGCACTCTATTCTTCAATTCTAATAAAGGGACAGTTCTATCCCCTATACACTGCTAAGCACAATCTCGGTGATTACATCACAAAGATGAGTATAGATAGGAAAAACGGAAAAGTCTACGTGACTCTTAACCTAGAGAGCTGTGAAAGGGATAGTATATTGATAAGAGTCTTTAGGCGCAATAATGGGGTAGTTTGGAATACATTCTATGCTATCAGGAATGGAGCTTTAAAGAGGTTAGAAAGTAAGACTGTAAAGATGATAAAAGGGTACTTAGACATTGTAACAGTGGATGGTACTACAAGGTACTTTGTGAAAAATAGGGAGGTTAGGAGAAAGTCCTACCCTCCCTATCGGCGAGTAGTATTTGGGTAATCTCCTCCTCTATTTCATCTTCATTTCTCTCTATTTCAAGTAACTGATGTTTTGCATATCCCTCTTTAAAATTACCATCCTTGACGAGTCTGAGTTCGATAGCTCTCTTTCTGGGATGTGTTTTAATTGTTACATATGCTCTTGTGAGATTTGCTACTGCAGCCTCACTAAATACCAATATCCTTCCCTCTTCGAGTACGAGTACTGCTCTTAGATGTTTATGACCTTTAGGCACTCCCATTAGAACTCTACTAATAGTGTCATTTCTGATATACTCAATCCTCATACTTAATCCAATATTAAATGTAGTATAGAGTATAGATACTTTATGATGTGATATGATACTCCTAAGAATATAGAGAATAAGCGAAGAAGAAATCAGCAAAGCCGAGTTCTATCACCGATCAAACCTTGCAAGCTTCATCATCTATTACTATTGTATCCCTTAACTTATATGTCTTACAATTCCATAACTCTATTAGAGTAATAACTAGGATATTCATGGTTAAGCATAATCCATCATAATTGCTATATCGTACTCCTCTTTAAATGATCTCTAAAATCCCTCGGTAAACTCTTATATTAGTCTTATTTGAGTATTAATCGGTGAGAGTATTGAGTAGAGGAACTGGAATAGACGTTAAAGAGATAATATCTTCAGCAAATCCCGAGGAGCTAGAGTTTCCAATACCTTCTGTAGATCATGCAGACCATGTAGTGTACACTGCACTCAAAGGACATGTAAGACTAGCTGCTGATCATCTACTCCATAAGGAGATGATAGGTAAGTTGGAAAATGTGATTAGGAACATTATTAGAAAGCTAGACATAGTATTTCATACTTCAATTTTGAGTCTGAGGGAAGGAGTAGAAGAGAAGACAAATATTCTCAACTGTGCAAGAATATATGAACTAATGTTAGAGATGGCATTAAACTTTAGCGGTTTAGAGAGTAAGAAGATAATAGGCTTTTCAGAAGAGGAATTAGAGAAAGCTGTAGAGCTTATAAAAAGAGCTTTGAACGATTGGGAGAACTTTGAGAGGAGTATACTAGGAAGAGCTGAGATAGCTAAGGCAGTAGTAGAAGGTATGTTAGCTGAGATGAAAAAAGTGATGTCAAAATTCTACAGACCTCCTGGATCAATGCTCTCATACATGGCTAAAGAGATAGAGAAGAGACTTAAAGAAGACTCGATAACGGAATCCTTTCTTACTGCTGCAATAGATCAGCTCAAAAATAATATCTACTACAAGATAGGGGAGGTTGGACTATGTCTCTTCGGGAACGACTATGCTCTCGGTCTCAGATGGATGAGACACCTAGGTTTTGTCCAGGTATCCACTAATCCCGTACTAGCTGCTATAGCATTCGAAGACGATCCAAGTCTATGGGAAGGATATAAGGTAGAGAGCTTCTGTGACGACTTCAAAAAAGTCGTAGAGAAACACCCATACTGGTTCAAGGATCCTGAAAAGTATGGAGATGAAATAGCAGCTTATGGCACAGAAGTCTCTATATGGCCAAATCTAGCTGTCTTCAGACCCATAGCCATAGCCTCCAATATGTTCTATGGAATGATAAGTTTACAGCTTAATCCGAATATTGCTGATGACTATGAAGCTAGTGTTAGGGATGCATTTAGGTTCTATAGAGATGCTGAAGATTTCCTGAAAAAGTATGATAGCTATCTACTATGGGGCTATTCTGAGATCATAGAAAGAGGGAGACCAAACATAGTATTCAAAGTATCGGGGAGTTCTCCTGCATCTAATAGGATAACTACTGAATTGGAAAGCCATGGAATAGGCACTAACAACACTGTAGTATTTACAGTATCCCAAGAAGTATGGTCAACTATTGCCAAAATGGAAGGAAGAGCGAAGGCTGTAAAAAGAGGAATACCACTTACGACAGTATACGTAACCAACATGGGAGGTAGGCTAGATGATCATATTAGAGAACATGTAGCTGAAAAATTGCTGATGAGAGCTTTAGGTAGATTTAAAGATAAGGAAGGAAAGATTAGGGAATTAGCTGAAAAACTAGGCGCACTTGAGGCTGTAGAGAAGTGTGAGTCTTTAGAGGAGAAGGTAAGAGTAGTATGCAGTCGTAAGTACCTGAGACCAATGAATAAGGACCCATTTATAGATCTACTGACAGAAGCAGGAATTGGTGGAAGTTCTCGAGAGGAAGTAGCAAAATACCTATCTGACCTAGAGTATTACATAGGAATGGGCGGTATATGTGTAACGAAGAGAGTATACCAAATATTCTTTACTCCAGAGAATAGAGAGAAGTGGATAAAGTACCTCCAGAAAGAATATGGTCTTACCAGAGAACAGGCAGAAGAGGTTATGAGAGGTATCCATGTCCTGCCAGCTTCGAAGAGAAAGTCCATCGAAACTTTAGATACCTTAGCTAGCAAGAACATGGTCAATACAGAATTCCCCAACCAGCAGATGAAGGTTCTAATGGAGAGTTTAAAAGAATCTTTCGACTTTGAAAAGTTCAGGGAGACTGCACTAATTCCACCTGATCAAAAAATAGTTAAAAGTTTACTGGAGAGAGAGGAAACTAGAGATGAGTTTAGAAAAGCCTGGGAGCTCACGCCGAAGCTAATAGAAATACTGAGGAGAGCTGGAATAAAGAATGCAGAGGACTATGGAGATAGGGGATTAAGACCAGAAGAATGGGGAGAGTTTGGAGCGACTATGAAAACTATGAATGAATTCATCAGGGGCTATAATGAATTTAAGAAGAAGTGTATAGAGTTCGTAAAAAGAATAGCTAAGGAAAGAGGAAAATACTAGTTTAAGCTTAACTTTTTTCTCGTAAGACCTATTCCATTAAGAGTACTTATGAGTTTACTTAAGGAAATTGTGCATGAAATTTACGTTGATGATATCACTTAAAGTATAGGGACTGGTCTTATTTTTAAATCTCAGTAGTTCCAGCGCTCTTCATAGCTTTATGCTCTGCCCTTACAAGGTTCATCATCGTTGAGATATGACAAAAAGACTTATAGATCTTACTATACTAGAGTGATTCCTCTAAGATATTAAGAGTCAATCTATTTCAATACATTTCTTTTCTTCAACTGCTCTGTACAGGGCATCTATAATTTTCATCACTACAACTCCATCATCAGGTGTTGGAGTAATGTCAGTGTATCCTTTGTTAATGATCTCTAGAAAGTGCTTAAGTTTACTGAGATTAGGATCTGTCCACGCATTCACCTTAAACATGGGTTTCATAGATATGAACTCTCCACCATACTTAGTGACGATCTCTAGCTCTGGGATCAACTTTACTCCAGCCTTTGTCCCATAGAGCATTACGGTATGTTCATCATGCCAATTCTGAAGCCACGATGTCTCCACTATCATGCTCATATTATTCTCGAAAATAACTATTCCTACATACGAATCCTCTACCTCAAATTTGGGGAACTCAGCTCCCAGCAAGTTATAACTTGTTCCGAATGCTATTACGGGTTTTGGTCTACCAGTCATCCAGTAGACTAGATCTATAAAATGGACAGCACAGTCTATTAGAGGGCCTCCACCAGCTAGTTCTCTACTCCTAAACCATCCACCGAAGCCCGTAGGAGCACCATACCTTCTCAGATAGTGGATCCTTGTTCTATACACACTTCCTATAGATCCATTTAGTATAAGTTCTCTTACATAGGTGCTACTCCTAAGGAATCTATACTGAAAAGCATACATAAGAAATCTCTTGTTTTCCTTAGCTTTCCTAGCCATCTCCTCAGCTTCTCTAGCGTTCATAGCGGGAGGTTTTTCACAGAACACATGCTTTCCCATGTCTAACGCATTTACGGTTATTTCGTAGTGAAATTTAACAGGAGTTGTTATTATCACAGCATCTATTTCTTCATCTTTTATACTTTCCCTCCAATCAGTATAGTATTTAGTGACACCAAATTCCTTAGCAGCTTCTCTCGCTCTTCTCTCATTCACATCAGTAAAGGACTCTACTTGAAGGTCCTCGATGTCCTTTATCAATTTCGCATAAAACCTGCCCATACCTCCAGCTCCTATAATTGCAACTTTCATGGTATTCCTTTTAAAAGAGAACAGAGGATGTTTTAAAAATATTTGTAGTGCACTAGCCTAGTAGTTTCTTAAATCGTCTCCTCATCTCCTCGTAGAACTTTATATCACTCTCGCTAATACTCGGCTCTACCTTCTTCAGTGCTTCTTCGAAGTGCTTCATTTGAACTTTAGCCTCTTTAAGAGGTTTACCTGGCTCTTTCAGAGCTTCTCTTAGTGCACTCATAGCAGCCTCTCTACACACCGCGGCTATATCAGCTCCCGTATACCCTTCTGTGCTCTTAGCTAGCTTCTCTAGGTCTACATTCTCTGAGAGAGGCATATTTCGAGTGTGCACCTTGAAGATTTCGTACCTGGCTTTTTCATCAGGCGGTGGTATATAGATTACCTTATCAAATCTACCAGGCCTCAAAAGGGCTGTATCTAGGATGTCTGGTCTGTTAGTAGCCGCTAGTACCATAACACCTTTCATAAGTGTTATACCATCCATTTCAGTGAGTAGTTGGTTTACGATTCTATCGGTCACTCCAGAATCTGTTCTAAGTCCTCTTCTCGATGCTATGGAGTCTATTTCATCAAAGAATACTATACAAGGTGCCGCTTGTCTAGCTTTTCTAAAGACCTCTCTTACAGCCTTTTCTGACTCTCCTACCCATTTACTCAAAACTTCAGGGCCTTTAACTGCTATGAAGTTAGCCCCACTCTCTGTAGCTACAGCCTTAGCCAGTAGAGTCTTACCACATCCAGGAGGTCCATATAGAAGTACACCTCTGGGGGGTTCTATACCCATGTGCTCGAAGTATTCAGGATGTTTCAAAGGCCATTCTACAGTTTCTATGATCTCACGTTTGACATCCTCAAGCCCACCTATATCATCCCAATGAACTTCCGGCACCTCTACGTAAACTTCTCTTAATGCAGAGGGTTGTATTCCCTTCAATGCCTCTAAAAAGTCCTCTTTAGTCACTTTAAGTTCATCGAATACTTCCGAGGGTATAACTCCTCCCTCTAAATTTATTTTAGGTAAAACTCTCCTAAGAGCACTCATAGCCGCCTCTCTACATAGTGCAGCTAGGTCTGCACCAGTGAATCCGTGAGTAATCTCTGCGATCTCATCTAAATTTACATCATCGGATAATGGCATGTTCCTAGTGTGTACTAATAATATTTCCTTTCTAGCCTTCCTATCTGGGACTGGGAATACTATCTCTCTATCGAATCTTCCGGGTCTTCTGAGCGCAGGATCAAGAGCATCTGGCCTATTAGTGGCTCCTATAACTATGACTTGTCCTCTTCCTACTAGTCCATCCATTAGTGCTAGTAGTTGTGCTACTACCCTTCTCTCTACTTCTCCTGTTACCTCCTCTCTCTTAGGAGCAATAGCATCAATTTCATCGATAAAGATAATAGCAGGAGCATGTGTCTTAGCTTCTTCGAATATCTCTCTTAGCCTCTGTTCAGACTCTCCATAGAACTTACTCATAATCTCAGGACCATTAATAGCTATAAAGTATGCTCCAGCCTCATTAGCAACAGCCCTAGCTAGTAGGGTTTTACCGGTTCCTGGTGGACCATGGAATAGTACTCCCTTTGGGGGTTCTATACCTAGGTGTCTGAAGAGTTCAGGATATTTCATTGGTAGCTCGACCATTTCTCTAATCTTCTGTTTGGCCTCTTCCAGATCTCCTATATCCTCGTATGTCACTCTAGGTATACCTACCTCCATAGCACCTACAGGTTTTTCTCTGAGCTTAATCTCTGTTTCATCAGTTATCTGAACTATTACTTCGGGGGTTGTTGATACCACCACCATTCTAAGTGCTACGTTTAGTACGGGTATTACTACAGTATCTCCTCTCGCCACAGCTCTACCTACTAGGTGCCTTTTAACGTACATGGAGAAGTCTCCACTAAACCTTATCGGCTCATCTACTGGTGCTAGTGTTATCGATTTAGCGGGTATCACATGTGCTTTCTTAACGGTTACTATATCTCCTATCGATACATTAGCATTGTGCCTAGTCATTCCGTCCATTCTTATGATGCCCATTCCTTCATCTTCTGGATAACCCATCCACACTATTCCAACAGTTCTTCTCCTACCCACTATTTCCACGAAATCGCCTATAGAGACTCCTAGCTTCTTCATATCCTCTCTTCCTATCCTTACTATACCCCTTCCAACATCTCTCTGCTTAGCTTCAGCTACTTTTAGCCTCAGCTCAGACATAATCTCTAGTAAAGTATCCAGTGGACTATAATAAACTAATCGCACCTATTCATCCTTTAGCGTGAGGTGTATGGTAAAGACTTTAAGTATCTAGTGTAGAAGGTAATGGCGATACTCTTGAGAGGAGAAACATGTAGATTTTACGTAAAGACGTCTAGAGGGCAGAGATGTGCGCTCCTAAGCTTTGAGGAATGGAAGTTGAGGAGAGATAGACTATTAGAGTACTGTAACAATGGTGGGAGAGGATGTACAATACTGGCAAACTACTTAAAAAGAAGTAGAAGAACGAAATAGCTCCTAGCCTAGTTAAAGGGGTTTCTTCTATAGACTTATCCTTTAGTAGCCACATAGACACTCCTCATAATCTTAGCCATAGCGATCATGAGTTCTGTTCCGGTTACTACCTCTCCTATTCCACTAGCGAGGTCTTCTCGGTGCTTTGTATTAATGAGTACAGTATCTATTCCCGCCTTAGATATTAGATTAGCTACGGATAGAGCATCGGAAAACGCTTTATCAACATGGTATACTCTAACATGAGATGGTAGGGGTCTTCCTAGAGAAACATTGACATTCCCATCGCTGATTATAATCAACAAGGGTATGTAGCCTCTCTTCCTCTCCTTAAGAGCCATTTTATAACCTTCATACATTCCAGAGGGGAGGGGTGTATAATCTCCTAACCCGATAGTGGACAGCTTTTGAAGGAATATGTTAAAACTAGTAGTGGGATGTTGTAGGACTGCGGATCCGAATCCTTTACATACTATTAGAGATACCCTATCTCTATACTTCAGAGCCTTTCTCCTTATAGCATTTATAGCCATCTTTAACTCTTTAATGGAGTATATCATCGAGGCACTAGAGTCCAGTACTACTATCATAGAGATACTTCCTCTCCCTTCTCTAAGATTCTCTCTAATACTCTCCCAATCTAAGTCTAAGCTTCCTCTCCTAGCTGCTCTCCTAAGTGAGGCAATCCATGAGATATCTCTCACTATACCCCTATGTGGACGCTTATAATCTACTACTCTTGATGGAGATTTTAGCTTTCTTCTACCCAATGATCTAGCTCTCTTGCTTTTCATGTCTACTGCCAATTCCATGAGGAGTGATGGATGAAGGCTCTTTGGTAGTAATCTAAATCCTGCACTGATCTTAGAGACCATGTTGTTCCCTGAGGATATGGATTTATCGTATGAGACTATTAATCCTCTATCACTAGCTTTGACTAGATAGCCGCTACTGTAAATCCTCTTCCTACTCATTAGCATATTTATGAGAGCAGCTATGATTATAGCCAGAAGTGCAAGTCTGTAGTCATATAGAAGGAGATATAATAATAGTAGTAAGCATATACAGTATATAGAATATACTACATAAGGATTAACTTTCCCTCTTCTTATATCGAGAGAGTCTTTAAGAGTGCTTAGAAAAAATATAAGCCTAGGAATCCTAACTCTCTTCTCCTTTTTCTTTGAATCTATGTCTCTAACAGCTAATGGACTCAGCTGTTCTCTCTTACTCTTCGAACCTGCCACTTTCATTATTTCTTCAGGAGTAGGTGGGGGTTTTAGACCTCCTGCTCTAGTTCTATGGAGTAGTGCTAGTTTAAGTCCTATGAGTGCATCCTCATCCGTCGCCTTGAGTCTCCCATAGAGAGCAGCCCGGGCTCTAGCTACTTTTGTTGCTATTATGTCAGGTCTATAACCATCCACTTCGAGTTTTGCACAAGTGTTTACAATAAGATCTAACACGTCCTCTGGTACTACTACTTTATTTAGCGTCTTCCTGGCTCCTTCTATCATTCTTCTAACCTTTTCTTCCTCCTCTTTCCACTTCTCGTAGAACTCCTCGGGTGAATTTTCAAATTCAACATTCCTTCTAACAATCTCCTTTCTCAGTAGTGGATCTCTTATGGTATCAACCTTAACACTTATGGCAAATCTATCTAATAGTTGAGGTCTAAGCTCTCCTTCTTCAGGATTCATTGTGCCTATGAGAATGAACTTGGCTGGGTGTTTTAGTGAGACCCCCTCTCTCTCCACGATATTCCATCCGGAGGCAGCAGCATCCAGAATACTATCCACTATATGATCGGGGAGTAAGTTTACTTCATCTATATAGAGGATGTTTCTATTAGCCTTAGCTAGAATACCGGGTTCAAAAACTACTGTCCCCTTCTTCAGGGTCTTCTCTAGGTTTAGACTTCCTATTACCATGTCCTCAGTAGCACCTATAGGTAGGTCTACTACTCTCATTCTTCGCTTTACTACCGGTAGTTCTCCTTTTTCTTCCAGTATCTTTTTACATCTATCACATAGCTCACTGGGCTTTCGGGGATCATCATTGTAGGGACAGCCATCTACTACCTCTATCTCTGGTAGTAAGTTAACAAATGCTCTTACTATACTAGATTTACCCGTACCCTTCGGACCCATTATCAAAAGACCGCTTATGCTGGTATCTACTGCTATGATCATTAAAGCCTCCTTTAGATCTTTTAGTCCTACAAAGGCTGTAAAGGGTAGTGTTTTCATGTAGTCCTAGCTCCTTTGCTCCTTATTAAAAATATAACCTGAGTCCTAAAAATTATTTGCTATTGAGAGTTATTCTTCAGGTTAGCTATGGAAAGTACCTGTAATAATCAAGTCCTTTCTCTTTACACAGCTCCTTAATACTGACGGGTCTGTTTAGTTCACATGATTTATAGGCTGCTTCAGCTGTGGCTATAACGTAGAGACCGTAGATAGGAGGACTTTTATTTACATCCTTTCCCAATAGGACATCCACGAAGTTGAATACTGGTCTAGAGCTACAATACTTAGAAGTATCTAGTGTACACTCCTCCTCTCCCTCTCTTTTTAACATTTTCACTTTGGGGGGTTCTAGTATTAATCTTCCTTCATCTCCCCAAAATATCTCAAGCTCATACCATGAGGGATCATCTCCAGCTACAGTGAAGTTCAGGATTGCACCATTTGATAGTTCAGCCACTAATCCTGTGTTTATGTCTACTTCAGTATCGTACTTATTTACTAGAGCGTACACTTTTACAGGTTTCAGTCCAGTAGTCCAGAATGCCACATCAAGGAAATGGCTTCCAGAGTCGATAAGCTCTCCTCCACCACCCAATGATAGTGTATGTCTCCAGGTTCCTTTGAAGTTACGGTACCATCTTTGTCCTAGTATCATAGATATTACTCTTATGTCTCCCAACCTACCTTCTCTTATGTAATCTCTAGTAGCAATGAAGCATGGAATAAAGTGTCTCTGAAAGCCTATCTCTAGAACTAGGTCTCTTCTCTCTGCCTCCTCTATCACTTCATAGGCTTGTTCTAATCTACATACCATGGGTTTCTCAACAAGTACAGATACGCCTTTCTTGAGGGAGTTGATTATGTGTTCATAGTGTAGTGTGTGGGGGGTGCATACTATAACGGCATCTGTTTTATTGAGTATCCGTTTATAGTCCTCTACTATCTTAGCTTCTTCTAATCTCAACTTTTCCTTCAATTTTAAAGCCTTCTCTTTATTCACATCGACTAGAAAGGGTATTTCTATGTCATATCCTCTTTCACGTAGTGCTAGGAGGTCTTTAGCATGTGCATGTGCTATACCACCACATCCTATTATCGAAATCCTCACTTCTATGACCCTTTCTCATGCTAGGAAGCAGTGTTTCGGTTTAAATATTTTACTCATCTTTTTACGAAATAGTCCTATTTAATATGTGCCTCAGAGTCTGGAGAAAGTACTTAAAACTATAGATACAAAAGTACATGTGATAGGACATACAGTTCGAGATATAATGACGCATAGAGTCATAACAGTAAGACCTAAAGATACACTATTGGATGCGCATAAATTATTACAGCGACATGGTATAGCCAGAGTCGTAGTTGTAGATGAAGAGTACAGACCAGTAGGGATAATGACCTCAAAGGATATCATAGAGTTCCTCATGAGCGATTTAAGTGGAAGATCGCTAGACGATATAGAAGTAAGGGAGGTAATGAAGAGTAATCCCATTTGTGTAAGAGAAGGTTATCTAATACCAGAGGCTGCAAAATTAATGCTAAAGAGAAATATAAGTTCATTACCAATAATCGATAGTAATGGAAGATTAATAGGCATTGTGACAAAGACGGATATGTGTAGATTCTATGCCCACCTCAGAGGGGCGAATAAAGTAGAGGATTACATGAGCTCTCCAGTCATCACTGTAAAACCTTATGACTCTGTATTTAAAGCAGCACTCCTCATGATGAATATGAACATAAGCAGATTAGTAGTAACTGTAGGAAGGGAGATTAAGGGGATAGTAACACTTAGTGATCTTATGCTTATCGTTACACTACTTAAGGGACCCAAAGAAATGCCAAGAAAAGTACTTAGAGCGCTATTGACAAGAGGAGTATGCTGTGTAGCAGACATAATGACAAGTGATCCTATTACAGTTCATAAAACAGAAGATCTTGCTACTGCCGCTAGGCTAATGATCTTACATAGGATAAGTGGACTACCAGTACTAGATGAAGAAAACCTACTAAGTGGTATACTGACTAAGACCGATATTACGAGAGCAGTTGCTGACATAAAGCTAAAGTAGTCGGGTAAATTCGAACACGAAGACTATCAGTACTACTAGTATGAGAATAATGAGTAGTACAGCTGTTATAATGGCACATATGAAGGCTAGGATGGGTATTACCAGAGCGCCTATTAGACCTGAAAAGAGCGCTATAATCAATCTATAACGTGAAGTACTAAATAGTTTCCATCCTATGAGGAATCCCAGTACAAACCCTATTAACTGGATCACACTCTCCACAAACATCAAATATGTCTAAGTGGTGTCACTCAAAAACTTAGTGTAGTAATCTCGGCTAAATAATGAGTTAGAAGTATTATAAAAAGAAATTTAAGTAAGGTATACACCAGTCAAGCTGGAGTGGTTTTTGTGAAAGAGGTAAGAGTAGCAGGTGTAGGCTTAGGGGGAATTTTCATTGGTGGCCACCTACCAGCCTATGCTAGAATTCCTGAGGCTAGATTAGTGGCTCTATCCGATCCATCAGAGTTCGCTTTGAGGAGAGCATTAAAGAGAATTAAAGAGATATTCCCAGAGAGGATAGCTGAACTTAAAGAGGAGGGACTGGATGATGAAGCGGAGAGATTGAAGGACATAATGGAGTCCATCAGGGTATACAGGGATTACAATCAAATGTTAGAGAGAGAAGAGATTGATTTAGTAGACGTATGTACGCCTCATAAATACCATAAACCGATAGCAATAGAGGCACTTAGAGCTGGAGTTAATGTAATGGTAGAAAAACCCATGAGTAGAACCTATATAGAAGCACTTGAGATAGTAGAGACTGTTAAGGAGACAGGGAGAATATTTCAATTAAACGAGAACTATATCTTCGCTGGTGGATTTTACAAGACGAGAAAACTTATTGAGATGGGAGAATTAGGTGAACTAGAATACCTCATAGTACCATGTTCTCATGAAGGACCTGAAGGGTCAGAGTGGTACTGGGATCCATGGATGAGCGGTGGAGGGTCTCTTGTGGACATAGGTTCTCATGCTGTAGCTGTAGCATGGTTTTTAGTAGGCTTCGACAAAAGACCCATGGTAGTGAAAGCTGAGAAGTTCACGGGAATAACACTTAGAGCTAGGAGTAGGTATATTTCTGGAAGTTTTAGGAATATCGAGGTTGAGGACGATGCTCATGTATTAATAAAGTTTCAAGATGAAAAAGATGGCTCCTGGACTACAGCACTCATAGAGGGTGCTTGGAGTGGAGCAGAGTTCGAGTGTACAACTCTCTTTGGATCTAGAGGTAGTCTTAAGGTGAGAGGAAAAGAAGAACGAGCAGTAATAGAGATTGAGGACTACCTAGGAGCAAAAAGGACTGTAGAGGTGCCTCAGTTGGTATCGGGAATGGATACCTTTACGTACGAGATTCGAAACATGTGCAAGTGCATACTAAGAAGAACTAGATCCTTTCTGAACGAAGATATAGGAGCCGAGGTAATGGCTATGATAGATGCAGCTTACTACTCAGAGATAAAGCATAGAAAAGCCATAACGATAGAAGAGTTTAAGAAAATTGCTCAAAAATTAATGAAAGAACACGGTAAAAAAGCATCTGAAAAATTCATCGAGATGAAGATAAAGAACCTATATCAAAAATAGATTTTTAACCATAAGGTGAGTAAGAGAAGGAAACTATAGTATCCTCGGCTAAATTGGGAACATATATAGTAGCACAGAGACCTCATAAGTAAGCCTATCAAATCATAGCATATCCTAAGGTAAGTGATAGGAGAAAGATTAAAATCCTCCCAGTGAAAACTTCTAAGGGAGTTGGAATATAGCACCGTGTGAATAAAGCCTAGTCCAAGCCCCGTAGTGTAGCTGGTCAAGCATGCCAGGCTCTGGACCTGGTGATCCCGGGTTCGAATCCCGGCGGGGCTACCAATTTCCTAATGCTTCTATGGAGCTCACTGCCCTTGGTAGCTATCGTCCTAAAATCTTCTTTAGTGGCTCCTCTATCTGCTCTCTTATTATTTTCGAATAGGTCTCGGGATCCAGTTTACCATAAGCGAACATGTATTCTATTGCTGTAAGGAGCTCTACTCTAGCCCGGACTATAATGCTCGAAGAAACTCTCATCAGTATATTCATTTTCCCTAGCCTTAGATATTATATTTCTGAGTCTAGATGCTACATCGTTTAGAGCCCTTGCCAGCTCCATTAGCTCTCACCCTTAATTTGACGTTTAATACTAAAAAGTATTCCCCTAATAATCTGTTAAAATTTTGAAACTCCGTAGAGTTATAAAATCCGGAAATACTTAAATATTTGTTCTGCTAGTGTCTAGCACTGAAGGGTGTATATTGGTGGGTGGTTACCAAACAGCTGGTTAACGATATTCCGATGGTCTTCCTAGCTCATAGGCGACACCCCTCGCTGAGAAGTATTCTCTGGAGGTGTTCTTGGTGGTAGAGATTAAGCTTCCAGACGGTAGTGTGTTAGAAGCTGAACCTGGTAGGAGAATAGTTGACGTAATACCGAGAAATTCCGGTTTAGTCGCTGTAGTCGACGGAGGGCTTGTAGGCCTAACCGCCGTTATAGAACCCAGCTTTAAAACTATTGAAGTTCTAGATTTTAATTCATATGAAGGCAGAATGGTGTATTGGCATACTACCTCGCACGTTTTAGCACATGCTGTTAAAAGGCTATATCCGAATGTAAAGCTCGGAGTCGGACCTCCCATAGAAAAAGGCTTTTACTACGACTTCGATACCGGAGGAAAGGCCTTCACTCCAGAGGATCTGAAGGAGATAAAGGTGGAAATGGAGAAGATAATAGGGGAAAATATACCTCTCGAGAGAAAAGAGCTGGAACGGGAGGAAGCTATAGAGCTTTTCGAGGGGCTAGGAGAAGTTTACAAAGTCGAGCTTTTAAAAGAGATGAGCGACGACGTAGTCACGGTATACGAGCAGGGGGATTTTGTCGACTTGTGTAAAGGCCCTCACCTGCCCTCCACAGGATACGTTAAATACTTTGAGCTCCTCTCTGTCTCCTCCTCCTACTGGAGAGGAGATGAGCGAAATCCTGTAATGCAGAGGATATACGGTATTTCTTTCCCCGAGAAATCCATGCTCGAGGATTACCTGAGACAGCTCGAGGAAGCTAGGAGGAGAGACCATAGGAGGCTGGGGTCTCAGCTAGACTTATTCTCCATGCCCAGCGAAACTATAGGGCCCGGGCTGGTGCTATGGCATCCTAAAGGAGCTCTGGTTAGGAAGATTATAGAGGATTTCCTCAGAGAAATTCACTTAAAGAACGGATATCAGCTCGTCTATACCCCTCACATAGCCCACGGAACTCTTTGGGAGGTTTCGGGTCATCTGAACTACTACAAGGATTTAATGTACTTTTTCGAGAAAGAAGGCGTTCCACATGTCGTTAAGCCGATGAGTTGCCCATTCCACATTCTTATCTATAAGTCTAAGACTAGGAGCTATAGGGATTTGCCGATAAGATACTTCGAGCTCGGAACTGTTTACAGGTACGAGAGGTCGGGCACTCTACATGGTTTAATGAGGGTTAGAGGTTTTACTCAGGATGATGCTCACATCTTCTGCACTAGAGAACAGTTAGAAGAAGAGGTTGTAGGAGTTCTAGATTTAATGGAGCAGGTACTATCCGCTTTCGGATTTGAGGAGTACGAGGTTGAGCTTTCCACGTGGAAGCCTGGCGAAGCTGAGAAGTATATGGGTTCTCCAGAGATATGGGAGCAGGCCGAGAGAGCTCTGAAAAACGCGTTGAAGAGGAAAGGGTATAGTTTTAAAGTTATACCGGGAGAAGCTGCCTTTTACGGTCCTAAGATAGACGTAAAGCTGATCGATGCTATAGGCAGGAGGTGGCAGTGCACTACGATACAGGTGGATTTCAACCTCCCAGAAAGATTTAACGTAACCTACATCGATAGAGAAGGAAAGGAGAAGACAGTCGCTATGGTTCATAGAACCTTGCTCGGGTCTATTGAGAGATTCTTCGGCATACTAGTTGAACACTATGCTGGTGACTTCCCCCTCTGGCTAGCCCCAGTTCAGGTTAGAATAGTCCCTGTCAGCGACAGGTATAGAGATTATGCCTACAAAGTCTACAAAGTTCTGGCTTCAAACGGGGTTAGAGTTGAAGTAGATGAAGGTAATGCGGCTTTAGGCTATAAGATTAGAAAGGGAGAATTAGATAAAATACCCTACTTACTCGTAGTCGGCGGAAGAGAAGAGAAAAACAGCACTGTTTCAATTCGTAAACGTAGAATTGGAGATCTTGGCTCGAAAACTTTGAACGATTTTCTCGAAATGATAAAAGATGAAGTGAAACCTCGCGTAAAATCTCGCTAATTAAACATAGAAATAAACAGTAAAAATCTTTCATATTCTCGGTGCTTGCCATAATAAAGGGGTGTATAGCTAAAAAGTGGAGAATATTGTGAGGTGATTCCTTCGTAAAGTAAAGGAGATTGAAATTTAATTATAGGATTATAGGACGATAAGCTACCTCTAGATTGAATATTACTTCTTATCCCTGGTACTATCTTTATTAGTTGCTCCTATGAAAACGGATCCTATGAGCAGGACTACGAATCCCACGAGTACACTCATTAGTACTAGGAGTTCACTTAGTCCATTTCCCCTTCTTGAATCCATGTTTAGAGTATGGCTTCTATACCTTAAGTACGTAGTTTTTAAGTAAACGATTCTAATTTATCCTCACTTTCAAGAATAATCTAGTCTTTACTGGCACTTTAAGTGAATTTATAAAATTACAAGCTCGAAGTCTATTCAGTACTTAATCTATGCTCGTAGTGGGATTTGTGAGAGGAGGTATGTTGTATATTTTCCAACAAGAGTACCTATAGGAAACTGCTAGTAGGAGTGTGTTCAGAGTAGAGTGTTATCATTCCAGGTCTTGATAAAGATTCAAAGTTTCTATCTTCTTCCTTCTAGATGGGTCTTTGAAATCCGCATACTTGTGAAGGCACTGCAAGAATATGAGTACACATGATTAATGCTTTTTGGGTAAGTCTCGGTTCTCGGATTTTCTATTCTCTCACTAGAGAAGGTTCTTAGTAGTACTTTAAATAGATTCTACTCAACTTAGATAGGAATATAGATAAACTTGAGTGTCTAAAGCAGTAAAAGGATGAAGCTTTATTGTTAAATGCATAGTTATGAATGTATGAGAAGGCTAAAGACCAGAATATATGTCCTCTTACTGATAGCTCCTGTTTTAATCTATTTACTGACTCCAGCAATTAACCTACTACTCGTTGGAAAATACTCACTCCTAGCATACTTAGCATTTCTAAAAACAAACCCTCTACTATGGGGTAAACTTACGTATGTACTTAAAGAATTACCATCAAGAGAAGCGGATCTTCTACATCAATTAGTCACATCTATTCCGAACCTTTACTGGGATAAGGCCGTAAGCATAGTCCGTAGATCTCTTCAATCTAAATACGGGGATACTCTTTACATACTCTCGATAACAAAACCTGAAAAGTGGCATATTGTTAATCTATCCATAGACCACTTCCTCAGCGATTACAGGCCTTTTACGACATCTAGAAAAGAGCTCGAACGTGAATATGTAGAACCACTGTGGATATCAGGAGAGGAGCCTATTGAAGACTGGAGGTATACTATCTACCTATTCACATATACGCTAATCTACAATAAGGGCGATATTGTAGAGGCGACTAAGACTATATACTCGTTTGTACACGAGTATCTAGAGTACGATAGAGCCTTCTGGCATAGGGAATCACCTGTGACCATATTAAGGCAGGGTAAGGGCACATGTACTAACTTCTCTATACTATTCGTAGCTATGTGCAGATCTGTAGGAATACCAGCTAGACTAGTAAGGGATAATAGCATAACACCAGCAACTCATGCATGGGCTGAAGTCTACGTAGAAGGAGGAGGATGGATCCATGTAGATCCTACAGCAGGATTTTTTAACTATACTAAAGCCTATTCTGAAAAGTGGGGCTATTCCTATCATTTGGTGAAAGCATTTAACCCTATAAAGGGTTGGATAAACATAACTCCCAGATACGTAAATAGGTGTGGAGAAATAGTAGGTATAGTCCTCCTAGATAGTAAACCTCGGAAGGGTATAGAGGTATCACTACACTATCGTAGACGTGATACTCCCTCCCTCTTAGCTATAAAGACCGATGAAAATGGTATGTTCAATTTTACAGTAGCAGGAGGAGTATATGTAGTAGTAGCACGGTATGGAGGTATTACTATACATGAGAAAGTAGAGGTAGAACCGGGGATGGTCACTAGAATTCAGCTAAGGCTAAGGAAATCTTAAACATCTAGTTAACGAATAGGTAATCAAGTTTATTAACCACTAAAAATAAAAACACCTACTCATTATATCCTCTTGGACATGTTAGGGATAAGAGAGTATGAAAGAGAGATTAAGTGGAGTAATATGGTTGATTACTCGTAAGTGTAATCTATCGTGTGTACATTGCTATGTAGCTAATAGGTTTAAACAGGAACTAAGTACAGATGAATGTCTGAGGATTTTAAAAGAGGCTATGGAACTAGATGTAGGATTCATAGGTATCACAGGAGGAGAGCCTCTCCTAGTATTTGGTAAGACTCGTAGGATAGTAGAGGAGGCATATAAATTTGGAGTGAATACGAGTATTCAGACAAATGCTACTTTAGTGGATGAAGAGATAGGAAAGTGGATAGCAGAGAACGATGTGTTCATATACGTTAGTTTAGATGGACCTAGTAAAGAAATCCATGAGAAGGTTAGAGGAGAGGGTACATGGAATAGAACTATTAGAGGTATAGAATTACTGTCTAAGCTGGATATAGAGTTCACAGTAGTAATGGCCGTCTCTAAAATCAACTACAGATATGCTGGCGATGTGATTAAACTAGCTGAAGAATTAGGAGCATGTAGTGCTGCGGTGATACCAGTCATGAGAGCGGGAAGAGCTAAGTTCAGCATCACACTAAATAGTAAGGAGCTTGTTAAAGTGCTAAGGGCTATCTCGGAGAGTGCTAGTGAGCTTAGATTCCCGGTAAATGTCTGGTGTGTACCCTTTACCCCATTAGTAGTGAGGTCCCCTTATGTTAGGTACTTCTCATGTAGGAAATCTTCCGTGGTTGATATAGATCCTATGGGTAGACTCCTCTTATGTGATGTACTGGACATACCTATAGTAGATCTTAAAGAGCATAGGTTTGATGAAGCTCTAAAGATTTTTAATGAGCACCCTCTAGTTGTAGAGGTTAGTGAACGTATACCCAAAGAATGTAAAGACTGTCCGATAAAGGAATTTTGCAGAGGAGGTTGTTATGCTAGAGCCTACATAGAGGGGTCTGATCTAGATTTAGCTGATCCACTGTGTCCTAGAATAGCTGGTAGTATCTAGTCCAACGTCTAGTATACTATTTTAATGAATGGGTTGTCAAGTACTCGCCTACATATTCATCCATTCTTCTTATCAAGTGATGCTTTCTACTGGCATCAATTATACAACTGGCTGCGTACTCATGCCCATCTACAGCTATTCCAAAACCATTAGTAGACTTCCTTAATAGGTCTACTGCAGTAGGATACTTACCACTATCGATATATTCCCTTAGAGTTCTAGGAACTCTTATAGAGACTTTTACGTAGTTTTCCTCGATCCTACATAACTTAGGTATAATAGGTTCCATATTCATTAAGCCGACTAGATACTTATTTTCATCTATAAGACCTCTTCTATACGTTAGAAAAGAACATAGTGTTCCTATGACCTTCGTCCCCATACCCTTGTACATTTCACCTACATCGATCCATTGAATAAACCTAAGTTTTCTCAATCCACCTCTGTATATCATAGAGAGCACTCTTCTGTTTATCTTCTTTCTCTTTTCTTCTAGCTCCTTCACCATATCCTCTATCCTCTTGGTGAACCCATGAATACAAGCATGTACTCCCTCCTCAGGCCCTCCTATGTAGTAACCTACTGCACCTAGTACTTGGAGATTAGAAAACATACGTCTAACTGGTATTCTAAACTTACTAACGATTAATTTTCCTCTTTCCTTAAGTATAGTCCCACTCTTAAGAGCATCATCTAGTGCACTTTTATTAAGACTTTTAAGCTCTCCTGGTATTTCTTGACTCCCGACTACTGCTAAGTAGGACAGGTCTACATTCTCTCTACTCAATTCCTTAGCAAATAAGTAGCAACAGGTGGCTCCTGAGAAATCCCTCTCTCCTTTAAATCCGAAGAGTTCGAGATTAAGATCTATTACCATTTCATCTGTGGCTTTACTTGGATCATGGTGATCTAATACTACTACTAGATTTCTACCAGTATTCTCCTTCGATATTACATGGGCATGTGGTGATCCTATATCACAATAGACGATCAAATCGTTCTCTCTTGAATGTATCTTAGTGATGACTTGAGGGAGAAGTTTTTCTATACATATTAGTTCAGTTCTCATACCTAATCTCTCTAGAACTACCTTAACTATAGCTCCTGAACAGAGTCCATCTGCATCATCATGATGGACAATTAACGCATGCTCAAATCCCCTATCCTCTATTATCTCTTTAACCCTACTAACTCTAGTCTTAAATTCCTCTAGAGACATACTCAATGTCACCCATAATACTCAAACCATATTAAACTCTCTAACTTAAAGTTCTAACTATAGTCAGATGTGATATAGAAAATACATGGATGGATCCTATTTGTACACTTTTGGGGATCTCATCGTAAGGGCTATACCGCTCACAATAGCTACTTCACCTATTATCTGTTGTAGGGTAGGAAGTAAGTTGAAGAATAATAGTCCATATAACATTGTGAAGAAGGGGCTAAGTGAGTACAGTATAGCGAACTTGGATATCTCAATGTATTTAAAGGCCTCATAGGCCATAATAATAGTCAGGAATGGAGCTAGAAATGCACCCAATAGAGCAAATCCTATTACTGAGTTAAAGTACTGTAGTTCTAGCCTACGAGATGCTAGTGAGTATAGTAGAAGAGTGATCGAGATAAATAGGGCCCTACCGAAGGATAGTGAGATAGGGCTAATCTTCTTAACGTATATTTTAGCTAAAATGTTCGATATAGCATATGAGAGTGAGGAAATGAGTAGAATCATTGTAGGGAACAGTAGTACCTTTTCATTGGAGTATGTTAAAGTGAGTACTCCACTAAATGCTAGTAGTGCACCTATACCTTTATCTATCGATAATCTCTCTCCGAGAAGGTATAGACCTAGAATGAAAGTGAAAATCCTATTGGTTTGAAGGATTAGAGCTACACTAGCAGGAGTCATCATGAGTGTACCCCAAAACCAGAAAAGCGCGCCTGAACATGAAGCTAGAGCCACGAGTACTACTTCTTTAACTACATGACTTATTTCAGTAAGTGTAGATCTCAGATGTCTGGTAATAGATAAGTAGAGCAGGTAGTAGGGAAGGCTAAGCGTAAACCATAGTAACACACTGGTTTCAACGTTAAGTCTCGATAGCATTTGCTTATTACAAAAATAGCTGGCACCATTAGTCATGCTAGCCAATATTGATAGTACAATTCCCTTTATTCCTACTCTCATTTTAAGTAGATGATGTAATCTCGATATCTTCATGAACATGTACTCAGTGTACTCTTCTCCTCTCAATTTTCCTCCTTAGTGCTATGAAGAGACATCCTAGTAATATTATAGAGAGTAGTCTCTCTATAAGAGTGAGAATATCTAAATCTGCGTACATTTGGAAGAATGTATAAGTACTCACTTCTAGATTTTTAATGAATAATTTCATAAGATTTATTCGATTATGCATTACAAGGGGTGGTAGGAGCAGTTCAGGCATCTGAATGTATAACTTTATTATAGCGAATAACACTATGGTTATTACACTCCATATTATAGGCCTTGTGCAGCTTTCACCATAAAGGCACATATGCTTATAGAGCCCTATTATGATTTTTTCAACCCCTCTTTTTGATAACTTCATAGCCTCCATTTCACTTATGAAGAATTTTCCAGCAATCTCGTATTTTAAACTATTCTCGTAGTTTTCTCTAAGCGATCTATAGGTTATTAAGATCTCACAGAGATCTTGGTCTTCTATCCTCTCTAGTATAAAGTTTTCCCATGCTCTTACCTCTGTATTTAGAGCTTTCTCTATCTCCTTTATAATATCACTCATCTTTTCATCTAGCCCTTTTTCATCTAACTTGTATAGATCTCTAACAACTCTTCTAAGCTCTTCCTCATCGTCTCTCAATTTCTTAAGATTATTTAGAGCCCTTACTATATACCTATATCTATAATCTCCTTTCTTCTTTAGTAGGAGGAGTCTCTCTGGATATATGATATACCTATTATCATATTCGTCCCACTTTACATTCCTGAACTTAACCTTTGTAATATCGGTATCGATAAAGGAAACTTTACTCATATCAGTATTGTCAAACACTACTTTCTCCGGGTCTTCAAAGTGTACGCTTTTGAACACTATACACTCATCTAAACGAAGCTCTGTGAGTGGGAAACCTGGATGAAATAGTGTACTGTGGAAGACTACTTCACCGAGAAACCTCGTATAGTAGAACTCCGTCCTTCCTAAGAAGGTAGTATTAGAAAAGTCAACATGATCTGAGAATGTCGAATTGAGGAAGTTTACATGTCTTGAGATCACAGCTCTACTGAATTCCACAGGGCTTAGAAATCTAGTGTTCGAGAAATCTACATCCGCTAGAAAAGCTGTTCTAGAGAAAGTGACATTTCCAAGAAATGTAGATCTAGGAAACTTTGCCTCTCCTAAGAACATGGCATTTGAAAAGTCTGCGTTCCCTAAGAATCTAGCCTCTGAGAAATCAGCTTTTAATCTAAAGGTAGAATTTGAGAACACTGCTTTTTCTAAGAATTCTGTATTTGAGAAAATAGCTGTTGCTGAAAATAGTCCTTTAGAAAACTCTACGGTTCTCGAGAAGACTGTATTCGAGAAGTCTACATCCTTTAAAAACATGACATTCGAGAATGTTACGCAACCCTTAAACTTTGCATCTGATGAATTTAAATTTCCATTAAAGATCGAGTTCATAAAGATTGCATCTCCTGAGAAAGTGGTACCAGTGAGATCAGTGTCTTCTGAGAATATTGTCCTGGTGAAGTCTACGGTCTTAAGAAAAGTACTACCTGAGAAGTTCACATTCTTCATAAACTTTGCTCTCGAGAACGTAGTCTCTCCTGAGAACGTGGCACCTGAGAAGTCCACATTCTCCTGAAACACAGCTTCTGAAAAGGCAGCGTGCTTTGAGAAATCAGCTAAGAATTCAGTCTTTCCAGAGAACCTTACGCCTATAAAACTAACATTCTCATAAAATTTGACGTAAAGGAAGGATGCCTTACCATGGAAATGTGCATAGTTAAAGTATATAGCAACGTTTACTTCTTTCCCTGGGAACTCTATATCAGGTAAATGATATCCTATACACAATAACTTATCTCCCTTGTTTAGGGCCTCTCTTATCTTATCGTAAAAGGTTTTTCTCACTACATCTGGATGCCTACTCCAGTAATTAGGATGATGAAATATGCATAGTCCGTCTTCAACAGCCTCCATATCACAATTGAAAGTGACAAGTTCACGCGTGTCCAGGTCAAAGTACTCACTAACGTACCTACATCTAGTTCTGCTAGACATATGAATTTTCTACCGATTAGCTTTATATAGGTATACTCAGGAGTAGTGGAGCTAATAGCTAGAGCGTACAGTAATAGTGTATTTTAAATTCTTTAATTTAATTAGATTATTAGTATTAGAACAGAATAAAAACTAAAATATTTTATTAAAAAGTTCCATAATAAATTTTCTTATAAGGTGTTTTGCTCTAAATATATCATCGTTCGTGAAGACAGTGACCGAGGTGGGTATTAAATCCATGTGATAAAAACTTGAGTCCTCTAGCATAAAGGCTAAGTGTAAGTACGGCATCTCTTGTCCCTTATACCATACGATTCCTCGAGAGAGTTTAATCTCCTCTACTTCAGAGCAAAATATCTCTCTTACCAGAGCCTTTAACTCTTGATATCTTATACGATCTATAGCATTTTTAAGCACTTCTACTTCCTCATCCTCTAATTGAACAATAGCGAGTACTCGTAAGGCGTCTCCTATCGTATAAAGACTTATTCTCAAGCATACCTCCAGAGTAAGTAATGAGCTACTACATAATAAATCGAGCGATAAAACCTCACTACATCTAAAAGGAGCAGGGTGCTAGAATAAAAGGCTAACTAGGAGAGGAAGGAGACCTGTATTAAAAGTATAAGGGAATACTTCTTTACAAAACTGTTCAGAATTAGGGTAAACTTAGTATTTCTAAATATTAAGTCCCCAGTTAGTATCTAAATATACATATATATTTAAATATACCAAGAAATTCATGAAATCATGACAATAATAGCATTTGTATTGGTAAGGACTGAAGCAGGTAAAGCTTTCCAGGTAGTCGAAGGAATTAAAAAGATAGAAGGAGTAGTTGAAGCGTACACTATAACAGGAGAATATGATGTTATAGCCAAAGTTGAGGCAGCTGACATCAAAGAATTAGGAGAAAAAGTAGTAACTAAGATACATACTATAGATGGAGTACACTCCACAGTTACATCAATAGCAGTAACATAGTCCTAGTCTTTTCTTTAAATCATCTCCACTACTAGTTTTTCACCCTCCCTTACCCCTCTCAGTACGTCCATCCCCTCTACAATTTTACCAAATACATTTACAGGACTAGCTGGTCTAATTTCATCTATTGAGGGGCTTATAGGTGTTCTTCCGAAGAAGAGGCACATAGCTTTACCGGGTGGCCAGTAGGCAACATCCCCTATAGCTACTATCTCCTGTGGATTTTCAAGATCTACCTCAACTGGTGTTGTAAAGTAAATTTCATCACCCCATAGATTAGCTCTACTCTCGAAAGGTACTATCTCCAGGAAGGCATCTCTAGTCCTCGGATTTCTATTTATAAGCTCTACGATAACTTCTCCAGCATGTTCAAATTTAACCCTAATCCTCTGCATGGTCATCCTCTATCAGTACTATAGGTCACATATAAGAGTATCTAAACTCTCTTCTGGGCTCTTTCATATGGTCTCTATGCTGAGGACTTTGAGAAATATAGGTATTGATATAGGGATAGAATTCTTTGAATTAGTGATACTTCTTACTCACCTCTGAGAGGATTTTAATTCTATCTACAAGTATGTCTACTCCTATTCCCGGTGATTCCGGGATTTCTATATATCCATCCTCCAAGCTCCACTCCGGCTCTACGATATCTCTCTCCCAATAGCGTGAGCTAGCAGATATATCATTGGGTAGGGTAAAGAACTTCAGAGAGGCTAGTGCTAGGAGATGCCCTCTTCCAATACCAGTCTCTAGCATTCCACCTACCCATGTACTCATACCTACAATTCCACAGAAGTCGTGTATCATGATACTTGGGGTATATCCTCCCACTCTTCCAGGCTTTATATTGATAATTCTGGCAGAATTCAATATATAGGCAACTCTCGTATCATGTATACTCCTAATACTCTCATCTAGACATATGGGGGTAGTAAGTTTTCTAGAGAGAATGGCATGACCTACTAGATCTTCATAATGTAATGGTTGTTCTATCATCAATAAATCGAAGTTATCGAGTTTTTTCAAGAGACTAGTATCCTTTAGAGTGTAGGCTGAATTCGCATCAACTTGTAATGGTATATCTGGATATTCCTTCCTTATCGATTTGATCACTTTTAAATCCCATCCTGGCTTGATTTTTATCTTTATGCGTAAATACCCCTCCTCTAATCTCTTTGAGATATCGCGTATCAAATCCTCAATTCTCTTCTTCACTCCTATACTAACCCCAGAGGGTATTCTTCTCTTGGAACCACCGATGTACTTGTACAGGGGTAGATTGGCAAGTCTAGCTTCTAGATCCCATATTGCCATTTCAAGCCCAGCTTTCGCTGTGTTATGACCTCTTATTCTCTCCATGAGGTTCCACAGATCTCTAGCGGATCCCTTGAACTTTCTCAGTACTAAAGGGATTAAGTACTTATCTAGTACTATGAGGGCAGTATCTACAGTCTCGTAACTATACCATGGACCTTCTCCAGCAACTACTTCTCCCCAACCTTCTTCACCGCTCTTATCTCTAACTCTGAGTAGAACTACTGGTCTCATGTGTACACTACCAAAGCTAGTCTCGAAGGTCTCTTTAAGCTTCATATGTAGCCTATAGACTTCTACTTCTTTTATCTCCAAGGAAGTTCACCATCTAAAACTTCTTTAAGCGAAGTATTCCATAGTATATAGTAGTTTCTTCTTTCTCCCTGCACTATAGATGAGATAAAGTCTACAGCTATGTAGCCCCTTGAGAAGTAGGTCTCGAACACGGGTCTGAGCTTTAATCTCCAGTCATTAGCAAGGTCTATGCTATAATCCCTTATCTTATTAACGTCAGCCGGAATTTCTACGAGTAGCAGATCACTCTCTGCTGTAAGATCGACTTCTTTCACTCTCCTTATTCCTGGAGCTACTCTTTCAGTTTTCACTATGGGTTTAACCATGTCCTTTATATCATTCATCGTCGGTGAAGGGAGAGATCCTTCTATACGCTTCACCACTCTTCTACTTTTAATCCACCACTCTACTTTAAAGCGATCACTTACTAAACCCCTATTAATCTCATCTCTTAAAACCCCATAATAGTTACGATAGAACTTCCTACATATAACTCCTAACTTAGTGAAATTGAACTTAGCATTGAGACCCTGTTGAGGATCGTAGGTCCACATTATTAGGTCTAATCCTTGCTTTATAGCAAAATCTCTCTGAGCTAGTTTTAATTTAACAGCAACTCCCGTCCCTCTGTACTCCTTTTTAACACCCAGCATATGGGAGTAATGGTATAATTTACCCTTATTATTCATGGCAAGGATACCTAAGACAAAACCTACGGGCTCACCTTTGGTATCGTAGGCTACTAGTACCAGTCCTCCGTTATCAGCTATAGCTCTCATCATATGTGCTGGAACAATCTCAGCGGTATCTATTATACCCCATATTTCAGACATAAGCTTGATGATATTCCAGTACTTCTCTGGGTCTTCTATGAATTCTATGGTGATGTTGTTACTCTTCATTATCCCTATCCTATATTTTCCAGTACTTCAATTCCTTATAAAATAGAATATAATCGTCTCTCTCTGAGTGGAAAACGGGATCTCCTGTACATTTATATGATTTGAGTATAGAGTGTGCTTCATACACATACCTATTGTTTAAATAGATCTTGAGGTTGTCCTATTTGGGAGCAATATGTCCCTTGTTGGTAAAGTACACGAGTATAGTTCAAAAGGAGAAGTCAGTATAGGAATAGCCTCCACTTCAATAGCGCCTACGTGGCCTGTAGTACTGCCATATGGAAAACAAGTTCCAACTACAAATTTCTATAATAGAAACATCTTCTGTAAGACCCTAGTTATGGAGGTAGGAAGTCTCAAACTAGCACTCATAGCATGTGATATAATAGGCTTCGGTGATAGAGTACGTAGTGACTCTATTAAAGAGTACATTGAGAAGGAGTGTGGAATAGATAGGAATCTCATAGCTCTAATGGGTACTCATAACCACTCCTATCCAAGGATATGGGATGAAAAAGTATTCGAGTTTCTAAGGGAGAGAATATTGGAGAGTGTAAAAGAGGCATTAGATACAAAGTTCAAAGCTAGAGTAGGATTTGGAAAGAAGAAATTACCACCATGGGTTAATGTGAATAGAGCCAGACCAGACGGACCTGTAGACACAACTCTCTATGTTATGAGAATAGATGATATCTCTGGAGCACTAAGGGGTATAGTCTTTCTATTTCCATCCCATCCTAATATATACACTACCGCCTGGGGAGGCAGTAAGCTGGGTAAGATAGGTCCTGAGTGGCCGGAGTACGCTAGAAAGTACATTGAGGCTAGCATAGAGAGAGACTTAATGTTCAAATTATATCCTGAAGTAGAGTTCAGAGATCTATTCACAATGTTTCTCTTAGGGGCAGCGGGTGATCTTCAACCATCACGACTAATATATAGACGTAATGGTAAGCTCATAGATCCAAAGAGAGCATTTGTCGAAACAGTGGGTGAGAGTGTAGTTGAGCTAACTAGTACTATTAAAACGAAACCTGAGATATCGCTGATCTTTAAGCATACACACGTGAACATACCGATAAGGAGTAGATACTTAGAGCGCCTGAAGGGCAGGCTTGAAAAGGGAGAAGTTCCAGAACAGTATAGAGACTTAGTAAAAGAAATAATAAATACTGGTCAATATCCAGCACTAATACAGGCAATCCTAATGGATAATGCCTGTATATGTACTGCTCCAGGAGAGGTTACAGCTGATCTGGGGCTAGAGTTTCAGAGAAGAAGTGGGTTTGAGTATCCCATGCTGGTTACTATAGCCAATGAATCCCTAGGGTACTTTGTATCAGAGGCTATGGGAATAGAAAATGTGAGATATGAAGCACAGGGATCGATGTTGTGTGAATCTAGAGGTAGAATATTAATTAATGCCCTACTGAATCTAGTGAACCCGAGAGCAGAACCGTTACCCTCTGTAGATGTAGAGAGGGATCTAGGGTGGATTGAAGGGTTTATTGAGTACCAGAGTGAGGGAGAGATCTATGTGGGTGTTAAGAGAGAGTGTAATGCACCAGCCTACGGAGAGCCACCTGCAGCGCCATTCTTGGGTAGAAGGGTTAAGGTGAATGAGAATGGATACTTCAAGATAGAAAAATTGGCACCGGGAGAAGTATACCTCTACGCTGATGAAGTGATAGAGGAAGGAAAGAGACCTAAACTCTTAATGTGGGGCGAGCCTGTATATGTAAGGCCAGGAGAGGGTACAAGAGTTAGATTGAGATTACCCAAGGAGTTCTACGGTAGGTACGTACATAGGATTGAAATCGAGAATGTTAGTATAGAAGGGTATACTGTACTTTGCAGCATTAGAGTAGATGGGAAGCTCACCGAACACGATGTGGTTAGAGGGTACATGTTTAAGTATCAAGATACTCTAAAACACCATAAGACTTATCTATACAATCCACTTGCAGAAGCCACCAGGGTAAATGAAAATAATTTCGCCTTCACTAATATATCGCCCGGAGACTACGCCCTCTTCTTCTGGTTAGATGTTAATGGAAATGGAAGACCAGAGTATGGCGTAGATATAATAAGCCCTCTAAAGGTAGTGTTTCAAGAAGACTTCTATAAGTACTAAGAATATCGTTAGGATCAATGATAAAGTGTGCATATGCATACTTTATTTTTTAGTATTACTCTAAGATAAGAAGTCTCTAAGCAAATGTATATCATATTTTATTGATAGAAATAGTCATAATTACTTTCTAATAAGAGATAAATAGAGAAATCCAATAAAGTATTTTTACCATTAACTTATATCTTTTAATGAATATATTAAAGAATAGATAATGGCTCAGACTACTAGACGGGTTCAGCCCCTTCAGTGTATTCTTCGAATAATCTGTTAAGAGTTTTCGCTTCAATTTCTCCTAGATGTATGAGGACTCTGTATCTGAATCTAAGTGTTTCACCAGTTCTAATGGTCAAACTTCCATCTATAGACTTATCCCTCAAGAAGTACGATAAGGCAAAACAGTTCGCTGCGAAAAGTCCATACTCTCTAACGTGCCAGTAGGTTGGATGTCTAGGATTGTCGGGATGATCAAACATAGTTATCCCTGCCATACTGTTACCTAGGGGACCTGTATAATCGCACCACTCAGCTCTCTTACCCCAACATTCCCTTTCACCTAAGCCTCCTATAGAATTCCTTATCACTCCTCCTACGACTCCTCTCATAGATGGCGCTACTCTAAACGATAGAGTACCTCCTTCCTTAGTATCTCCAAACCTTAGGCTACTATAACTTGCTTTGAATCGAATATCTACGTCTATAAATCTCCAACCTCCGCTACGCCTCCAGAATATTATCTCCCTATAGACGTCTACAATAGGTTTATTATCTCTCGAAACCCATCTTTCATCAGAGCTTACTCTACAACACTTATCGAAGACCTCAGCTAGGGCTGTTCTTACAATCTGCTTTCCACTTTCAGGTCTCTCGAGCCAAAAGTCTACACCATTTATATCCCCGTGGGCTGTCCACATAGATCTATGGTGGATATGGTCGCTAGGACCATCTTCAGTTACACACAAGCCACCTGGTGCATTTAGCGGGTAGAAATAGGGTTTGAATAAGTGTCTTCCGTAGAGGTATCTAGCTACTAATTCTCCATCCTCAAATATTTCAAGTACATCTCCACTCGGTCTTCTAATTTTAAAGCTCATCCTCCTCACAAACCACCTTATGCCAGAGAGTATTTTAAGGTTTCTAACAATCTCTTAACCATATGTACTACTTTTGAAACAAAATATCTAAGTGGAAAGTTATTTAAATGTATACGAAGTAATCACCTGTATGCTCAGTAGGCGAATAATAAGAATACTTCCTATAATCGTACTCATACTGGCCTTATTTCACCTATCTACGTATTTCTTACCTACTAATAGAGGTGGGGAAGATGAAATCAATATCCCTAGGCTATTTGTAAAAGCGATAGAACTCCAGAACTCAAGCAATATGATATTGCGACGTATTAAAACAGGTTTAACACCTAATAAAGATCTTATACATAGCATCTGTACAGAAGGGCCCCCCATCTCTGAAGACATAATCTCCTTTTACCAAACACTAGGAGAAGGAGACCTAGCTAAGAAGCTAGAGAGAGCTGCCTTAACCTATGAGAAAGCTATTAGAGCATCTATAATCTCAGCTAATTCCTCGTCCACTATAGCTACGGCGGTTAAAGGATTACGTGAGACTTTAAGTCTAGCTGATATGTGTAGGGTGGATGAAGCCCTTAAGACCTGGAGAGAGATAAAACC
>CAZFTG010000010.1:0-42013 GCA_964522205.1 uncultured Thermoproteales archaeon | reverse complement strand
ATATGAATAATTCGAATGCGAGTTACGATGACTACTCGTGTTAATGAGATCTACACTTTAGAATAAGGTTTTTAGTAAAATTGTCTAGACTATCATGGATGCTATATTGGCTATTCTCGGCCACTTCTCTGCTGCTTCTTTAGCTATGGGTCCTCTTATTTCGGTTCCCTTGGGTTCACCCTCTGGCGATACTATGACCACTGCGTTGTCCTCAAATTGGATCCATGTACCATCAGGTCGTCTATAGGGCTTCTTCTGCCTTACGACTATAGCATGCATTATCTGTTTTCTGAGCTCTGGTTTCCCTTCTCTTACTGAGACCACTATCATATCTCCTACAGCAGCCCCTGGTATTCTTCTTCTCACAGTCTTCTTACCCAGTACTCCTATCACCCTGACTAATCTAGCACCTGAGTTGTCAGCTACTCTTACTAGGGAGTTTGTGAAGAGAGCAGGTGGTATGTGGGGTATGTAGAATTTTCCAGTAGCTCGCTTAAGTCCTCTTTTCGCCATTCTCTCACCTCTTCTTGCCTAGTACTACGAAGGATACAGTCTTGGATAATGGTCTGCATTCTCCTATTATAACGACATCTCCTTCATTCACTGTTATACATGGAGGAAGTCTTGCATGTATTTTCTTAGATCTCCTTTCGTATCTCTTATACTTTGGTACATAGTGTAGGTAATCGTGTCTTATAGTTACTGTTCTATTCATTTTAGTGCTAGTTACTACTCCTTCTAGTATCAATCCTCTTACTGATAGGCTTCCATGCCAGGGACACTCATCATCATCGCATGTTTCTTCTGGAGGTTCTACTCCTGGTATCTTAAGATTTCTGGTCTTAGCCATACCTACCACGCTCTTACTTTCTTCTTTATTCTATCTTCTGGTCTTCCCAACAACACTTTACCCTTCACCTTTAATAATCTACCGTCAGGAAGGATTATCTTGAGAGTACATACCTCCTTCGGAACTATTCTCCTTTTTCCCTTTTCATCCTCTATGATGAGCGTTTTCATAGTCTCGTAGATTATTGTACCACGTATTCCTATGTACCCAGTGTGAGAACTATCTATTACCTCTACCTTAAGACCTATAAGTTCGTGTTTGATAATGTTCCATGGAGTTATCTTCATGTTCTCTTCCCTCGTATCTCTTCCTCCCTATTTACAGTCATTATTCTCGCGATAGTCCTCCTGACTTCTCTTAATCTCGAGGGGTTTTCGAGAGGTGCTCCCCTAGCTACCTGTCCCCTAAGCCTGATAAGCTCCATTCTTAATTCTCTGAGTAGTTTTTCCCTCTCTTCTCTACTCATCTTCCTAATTTCACTCGCTTTCAGTCTTGGCATGTGGTGTAGCCTCTACTATGGTTATCCTATCTGGAAGTTTAGCTATTGGCTTATATATCTTGACCTTAACTCCGTACATTCCCGGCTTAAGCAGTACTGATATTTTAGCCTCATCTACCAGTACTTCCCTCGGATGTCCTGATTTTGGAATTATTCCTCTAGTGAACTTAACGGTCCTAGCCCTATCACTAGTCAATTTTCCACTAATTATGACTTCAGCACCTATAGCACCTGCTTCCATCATTCTCCTTAGCGCTATGAAAGCAGCTCTTCCATATCTTACCCCTCTCATCAATGCTCTTCCTATATGGTACGCCACAACCTTTGCATTTAGATCGGGATTATCTATCTGTGCAATATCTATTTGAAGATTTTCAAGGTTAAACCTCTTCTCGAGTACTGCAGAGAGCTCTTTTATCCTCATTCCCCTCCTTCCTATGACTATACCTGGTCTCTCAGCATAAATGAGTAGTCTGTGACCTATGGGTGTCCTGAATACCTGAAGATCTACATATCCAGCTCTGACGAGCTCTCTGCTTAGGAACTCGTACAGCTCCATTTTCAGGATGCCGTCCATTATAAATCTCTTACCTATGTCCATAGGATCACCTCTCCTCCACTGCTAATTCTATGTGTACTAGTTGTTGAAAGTAGGGTGTAGCTCTACCAAAGGCTCTAGGTATGTATTTCCTTATTTTCATTCCCTTATGAGCTACTGCATGTATTATCCATATTCTGTCTAGATCCAATCCCTTGTACGCGGCGTTAGCCTCTAGTTGATCTAGTAGTTTTAGTACTTCCTTAGCAGTTTTAACGGGATATCTGCCAGCTGCCCACTTCTGAAGCCCTCTCCTATGCCCAACTTTTCCATGATATCTTCTGAACGGTATGGGTCTCTTAAGTGCAATTACATCCTCAAGTAGCCTCCTTGCCTCATCCAATTTCATACCCCTTATTGCATTACAGACCTCCACAGCATGTTTATACGATATTCTGAGATCACGACCACATGCTATAGCTGTCCTTACTGGATCTAGCTCCTTTGCCGATATCTTCCATCTTCCACCCATAGTTATGCCACATTTCATATCAACTACTATTTAATAAGTACTACCTCCTATCTTACTGTGGAGAGCTCTATTGAAATCCTCCTGAAGGTGTAAAACTATATAGTACCTTACAGCTATGGTACATATGATGTTCAAGAAACTGAGGGCTTTGATGAAACTGTGTCGCATTGAGCATGGTCTAATGGTGTGCCTAGCCTCACTAGTAGGTTGGCTTTCCTCAAATCCCATCCCTAGTGTAAGTAGTACTACTGCACTAGTAATAGGTCTTCTCTCCGCACTCCTCGTAGAGATATCAACGTTCGTTCTTAATGATTATTTTAATATAGAGGAGGATAGAGTGAGTAAACCCCACAGACCTATAGTAGCTGGTGAGATCTCAGCGAGCGAGGCGTTAATCTTTGGAGTGTGTACTACAATACTCTCTATAATACTCTCACTTTTTATAGTATTCTTTTATTCACTTTATACCCAGTTTATTATAATATTAATTGCACTATTATTGGGCTTGCTCTATAATTCGAAATGTAAGAAAATACCTATACTTGGAAACTCCATAGTAGCTATACTAACGGCGGCACCTTTCGTATATGGGCACTACCTCTATAGTGATACTCCCATAGCTATGAAAACTGGACTCTATACTCTGATAGCATTTTTTGCAACTCTGGGTAGGGAAATAGTAAAGGGAATAGTCGATCTAGAGGGGGATAAGGTCGCTGGCGTTAGGACTATAGCTATAGTATGGAGTCCTCGTACCGCCGCTGTGATCTCCTCAGTTTTGATGATGATAGCTGTTGTACTCAGCTTAATACTTTTTGCATACCCTGTGAGCTATGTAAGATTCATCCTATTCTCTGCTCTCATTATTACTACAGATATAATATTCATAAAATCAGCAATTATGATACTGCAGAGTGCTACTATAGATGTTGCTGATAGAGTGCGTAAGTTATCTCTTTTCGGAATGCTCACTGGGATTTTAAGCTTTATCGTAATAGCATGAAAGGGTGGGTAGTATGAGTATAAGGCGTCTAGGGAAGGTCGTTCGAGTGACGAAGAGTGGAAGATTTATAGTAGAAGCTGAAATAGTTCCACACCTCTATACAGAGGTATACGACGATAAGCTGAATATTATTGGAAGAGTTTTTGATATTATGGGACCTGTTTCAAGCCCTTATATTTCTGTGGAACCAGTACACGAACGTAGAATAAAACCTGAGAGTATGATTGGGAGGTACACATATATAAGAGTGTTTGCTAAAATAAAAGGTAAAGGTCGAAAACGTGGCTCCTGATACTATCTATGAGGGGGAGGAGACCAGCGGTGAAAGAGAACAATTAAGATGCCCCTCCTGCGGTAGTAGTAATATAGTTTTCGATAGTATTCACGGAGAACATGTATGTAGGGACTGTGGTAATGTGATAGAGACTGTTATAGATCAAGGTCCAGAGTGGAGGGCCTTTACACCCGAGCAGAAAGCTCGTAGGACTAGAGTGGGTGCACCACTAACTCCCCTGAGGCCTGATGGTGGACTTTCCACTATGATAGACTGGAGAAATGTTGATAGTGAAGGCAGGCAACTAGACTTACAGAGTAGACTTCAAGTATCTAGACTTAGGAAAGTAAATAAAATGTTTAATGTAGGCGGTTTTAACGAAAAGAATTTGAGAGCTGCAATTAATGAGATAGAGAGGGTAAGTACCTGTATAGGTCTCCCTAGATCTGTCAGAGAAGAGGCAGCTATCCTCTACAGAAAGGCTACGAGGAGTAGATTGATCAAGGGTAGATCTGTGGAGAGCATGGTAGCAGCATGCATATATGCTGCCTGTAAGCTTAATAACCTCCCTAGAACTTTAGATGAGATTTCAGATATATCTAAGGCTAGTAGGAAGGATATTTCCAGAAGCTATAGATTACTGATAAACTATGGAATACTATCAAAAGTCCCCCCATCGAGAGCTATGGATTTTGTTCCCAGGATAGTCTCAGACCTTAAACTCTCCATGAAAGTTCAACGTATATCTATGAAAGTGCTCAATTATGCATATTCAATGGGCATAACTAGTGGGAAGATGCCAGAAGGATTAGCTGCTGCATCGATATACCTGACTTCCCTACTACTAGGTGAGAAGAGAACACAAAGAGAAGTGGCCACTGTAGCTAGTGTTACTGAAGTTACGATTAGGAATAGGTTTAAAGAACTACTACTAGCATTAGATTTTGAAGTGCTTATCTAGTTCAGAGTTATAATAAGATAAGATTAGTTTTTATTAAGTTGTTCCCTAATTATAACTAGAGAAGCAGAGAGTGATGTCTATTGAGTAGAAGACTAAGTGACCTAGAGAAAAGAATAATCGAAGTCCTAGAGAGTGTAGGAGAAGAAGGGGTCATTCAGAGAGAGCTGTGGAACCTCCTTGGAGTTGATAGTAGAAGTGGTATGAGGGTTGTAGCTAGGCTAGAGAGAAGAGGTCTACTAACTAGAAAGAGAATATATCATAAGGGAAAGGCTACTTACTTACTAAGATTATCGAAAAAAGCGGGAAAAGAGATAGAGATTCCACGAATACTAACAGCTATACCATGCTTCTCATGTCCTTATCTGGATAGATGTGATGAAGGAGGCTCTCCTGACCCAAGGAACTGTATAGAACTAGATAAGTGGTTGAGGAACATGAAACTTAAACATGCTGAGGGGAATTTCGAATGATTATTAGTAGACTTAGGTGTTTCATAGCAATTGATATAGAGGACCCAGTACTCATAGAGAATATTGTAAGGCTACAGAATGACATACTCTCTGTACAAACTACAGGAATAAAGATGGTAGAGCCTCAAAATATACATCTAACCTTAAGATTCCTAGGTGAAATATCTCTTAGTATGGTAAAAGAAGTAGAAAAGATTTTGAACTCTATCACCTATAACAAGTTCTATATGAGCTTGGAGGGAGTTGGAGCTTTTCCCTCGATATACAATCCAAGAGTAATATGGATAGGTGTTAATGAGGGGAGAGAGAAGCTAAGAGAACTCCATAGTATGCTCGAACCTAAGATAAGAAGATTGGGAATAATGCCAGATCATAAATCCTTTGAACCCCATGTAACTATAGCTAGGGTGAAAAGCAGGAGGAGAGAGAACCTAGTCTCTATTCTAAAGAAAGTAAAGGAGATGTATATTGGTAGGATGATCGTTGATAATATAAGGTTAAAGAAAAGTACTCTGACTCCCAGAGGTCCAATATATGATACACTCTTCGAAAGGAAGTTTACCTGAAAGAGGAAAATTGAATACTATACTAAATAGAGTACTGGATAGAATAAGACCAACTACTGAAGAGAGGAAGAAGATCAAGTTAATAACGGATAGAATTCTCAGTGAGATAAAAAGAGTTGCTGAAGACAATAATGTTCCATGTACACCAGAACTAGTCGGTTCAGTAGCTAAGGATACCTGGTTATCTGGAGATAGAGACATAGATGTCTTCATACTATTTGACCCTACCCTCTCGATAGAGACTATGAAGACTATGGGAATTTTCATAGCAAAAGAGGTGGTAATAAGGCTCGGGGGTAGGATTTTCGAGAGGTATGCTCAACACCCCTATGTAGAAGCTATAGTAGATGGTTATCGAGTGGATATAGTCCCAGCATTTAAAGTGAACTCGGTAGAGAGTATGAAAACACCTGTAGATAGAACACCCTTTCATACAAGATACGTAAATTCCAGACTAGATAGTAAAATGAAAGACGAGGTTAGACTACTTAAACAGTTTTTAAAGGGTATAGGTGTCTATGGTGCAGAGGTAAAAATAGGAGGTTTCTCTGGATATCTAGCTGAGCTTCTGATAATATATTATGGTGATTTTATCAAAGTACTCAACTCCGCTAGAAGGTGGAGACCATTCAATACCTTCATATGTATAGAGAGAGAGTTGGATGTAAAATCTTTGCGTAAACTCTTCAGTACTCACCCCTTAGTTGTATTAGATCCCGTGGATCCTAGGAGGAACGCCGCTGCTGCACTTACACTCGACAGGCTCTCTGAATTCATAGCCGCTTCAAAGGTTTTTCTTAATAATCCATCTGAAGATTTCTTCTTTCCAAAGAAACCAACTTATAGTAAGGATGATCTCTTAAATGCCATAGTTACTAGGAAATCTTCTCTGATAGCCATTCATTTAAAGTGTAGGTTCACCTCGCCAGATATACTATGGAGTCAAGTTTATAGGTCACTAGGAGGTTTAGAGACCCTACTCAAAATTCATGGCTTTAGAGTTATTTCGAAAAGAGCATGGAGTGATGAGATCGAAAACATAGTCTTTTTATATGAACTACTGACGCTAAAACTACCAATCGTGGAAAGACACGTAGGACCACCAGTATCTTCTGAGAGGGAAGACGAATTCCTCAGGAAGTACATAGGGTCAAACATTACTATCTCAGGACCTTTTATCGAAAATGGTAGATGGATAGTATACAGGAAAAGAAGGTATACTGATGCTGTTAACCTCATGAGATGTGAGTATGATAAAGTTAGACACGGAACACAGATCCTGAAGTGCCTAAAAGAGGGATTTAAGATCTACGTCAACGAAGAAATATTAGAACTTGCCGACCTACTGGGTGCCGATTTTACAAATACTCTCTGTAATTGGCTTAGAGGGAGAGTTTATTGGTTAAAGGCTATAGCGAAAAACAGCTAATAAATCTAACTAACCGACATAAGTTTGAAAAGCTATGCAGGATACTATGCTATCCTCGAGACGATTTTGAACTCTGTAGAAGAAGATTAGAGGAATTATACAAATTAGGTGTTAGGTGCATTATCCCAATAGGTAGAGCTAGGATATGTGGTATCAGTATTTTAGGTAAGGGATGCGAAAGTATCGTAATCGCAGGACTTATGGAGATGAATGGAGTCATTGCTATAAAGATTAGAAGACTGGACTCATCCAGGAGGACTATGAGAGGAGAGGCTACTAAACTTAGCATTGCCAATAGAGTGGGAGTGGGACCTAAATTAATAGCATTTACTGACGATTTCATATTAATGGAGTATGTAAACGGAATAGAACTACCGGACTTCATAAGGAAAGTTAGAGATCGAAATAAACTGATTAGAGTCCTCGTAGACATATTAGAACAGACTTACAAATTGGATAGTGTTGGACTGATCCATAAAGAACTCTCGAGAGCAAACAGACATATACTCATCAGAAAATATGATCTTAAACCCTTCATTCTGGATTTTGAAACGGCTAGTTTAACTTCTAAAAGTAGCAATTTAACACAGGTTATATCATTTCTATTTATCAAGCCGAGTACTATCAGGTCTAAGATATATCAGCTATTGGGCACGGTGAATGTAGATAAGCTCATAGAAGTATTAAGAGAGTATAAAAGATCTAGATCACGTAAGGATTACACGAAATTACTGAAGTTACTTTACTTGTATTGACAAGCTATTGTAATAGCATAGTCTTTAAGCAAGTTAAGCATTTAATATTAGGGATATGCATGGGTAAAATAGGTAAGGGTGTTAAATGTTCAGTAGTAGGTTGCGAGAAACAAGCCTATAAGTCCGTCACTGTAACCAGCATTAGAAAGTCGAATTTCAACCTATCCTTAGACTATTCTGGGCCAAGAGTATATCTCTGTAAGGAACACTACAGAGAGTTCAAGAAGCATGTAAAAGGTTTGAAGAAATTCGATAAGTGGCGTCGTATGAGCCTACGGTGATCCTATGAGAAATGCACTCCTACTATTATCCATAGAATACTCAGGCGAGTATAACAAAGCAGTCGTAAAGCTGTATAACCCTGAGAAGGGGAGTATCGAACTGTGGTATGATAATAAAGGACACAAACCCTATCTTCTAACAGACTTAGATCCAGAAACTATAGTAAAGGAGTACCCACAAGTAATTCAGCACAGGGGTTTTGATCACTTAGAGCTAGTAAAGAAGTACGATCCACTACGCGATCGGGAACTACTAATGACTAAGGTTGTCGCTACAGATCCCTTGTCTATAGGTGGAGGAAGAAACGCTATAAGAGATATGTTACCTAGGACTTGGGAGTCTAAGATAAAGTACCACCTATGCTATACTTACGATAATAGTATCATACCTGGAATGTGGTATAGATTAGTTAACGGAAATCTGAAGTTAGTAGACGTAGAAGTACCACCCGAGATAGTAAAATTGGTAGAAAAATTGTATCAAGATCCTGAAGTTAGAAAAAGTGCTCTTCACTGGGCTAAACTCCTACATGCACCTATTCCTGATATAAGAAGGATAGCGGTAGATATTGAAGTCTATACTCCAGTAAGAGATCGAATACCCAATCCTAGAGAGGCGAGGTATCAGGTCATAGCTATCTCCTTATCTTCTACTGATGGTCTCAAAAAGGTAATGCTACTTAGGCGCCGAGGAGCTGGTGAAGAGAAGCCTAGAATGTCCAAAGGAGTAGAGCTAGAGTACTACGATGATGAGAAGACCATGTTAAAACGAACTTTTGACATACTAAAAGAATACCCTCTCATACTCACATTCAATGGCGATAATTTCGATATGAACTATCTATCGCATAGGGCTAAGTTATTAGGAATACCGGATAATGAGATCCCGATCTCTATAGTCTATACTGGACAGGCAGGTCAGGTAAGGGCTCGAGTAGATCCTGGAGTACACATAGACCTATACCACTTCTTTAATAATCATGCAATGCAGGTCTACGCTTTTAAGAGTAAGTATAGGGAGACTAAAACTCTTGATGCTATTGCTAAGGCTCTCCTTGGAGTGGGTAAGATAAAACTTAATAAGAATGTATCGGAGCTCAGCTATTTAGAGCTAGCCCAATACTGTTATAGAGATGCTGAACTCACATTAAAACTCACGACTTTTGACAATAATATAGTTCTGAGGCTTATGATACTCCTAATGAGAATATCAAAACTCCCCATAGACGATATAGTTCGTACTGGAATATCCCAGTGGATAAAGAATATGTTATACTTTGAGCATAGAAGGATGAACTGGCTTATACCTGAGCCTAGTGATATAAGGAGATTAAAGGGTTCTACAAAAACTAAGGCTATAATTAAAGGTAAGAAGTACCTAGGAGCTATAGTCATAGATCCACTACCAGGTGTCTTCTTCAACGTAATGGTGGTCGATTTTGCTTCACTATATCCCTCTGTTATTAAAAAGTGGAATATATCGTATGAGACATTAAACTGTCCTCACATCGAGTGTAAAAATAATGTAGTCCCAGGAACCCCTCACTGGATATGTACAAAACGTAGAGGCATAACCTCTGGACTCATAAGCTTCCTCAGGGATTTCAGGATAGAGATCTATAAACCCTTATCAAAGACCCCTGAGCTTAGTGAGATAGAGAGGGAATCCTATGAAGTAATTCAGCAGGCTTTAAAGGTCTTTATAAACGCATCTTATGGAGTATTTGGTCATGAGAAGTTCCCCTTATACTGCCCTCCTGCTGCTGAGTGTACTACAGCCTTAGGTAGGTATGCTATTACTAAAACCCTCAGAAGAGCACATGATCTAGGTATAACTGTTCTCTATGGAGATACTGACAGTCTATTCTTGTGGAGACCACCGCCCGACAAACTAGATGAGTTGCTTAGATGGTCTGAAGAGGTTCTAGGCATAGATTTAGATATAGATAAGGTATACAAGTTCGTAGTTTTTAGCGGTAGGAAGAAGAACTATCTAGGGGTTACTTCAGAAGGAATACTCGATATCAAAGGTCTTGTTGGAAAGAAAAGACACGTACCGGAATTCATAAAAGATCTATTCCTTCAAGTATCCAATTACATCTCTAAAGTAGAGAGCGTAAGTGATCTGATGGAAGTGAAGAAGATAATCCATGATATTGCTAAAGATAGCTATATAAAACTAAAAAAGAGAAAATATACTCTAAGTGAACTCGCCTTTAGAGTAGCGTTAACTAAGGACCCAAAGGAGTATGTCAAGAGCACACCACAACATGTAAAAGCGGCTAGGCTTTTAGAGAGGTATGGCATTAGACCTAGGGCAGGAGATATAGTCAGTTTTGTGAAAGTACGAGGAGGGATAGGTGTTAAACCAGTTCAATTAGCTAGGATAGATGAGATAGATGAAGAGAAATATCTTCCACATATAGAGACTACCTTTAGACAGATATTAGAGGCTATGGGAGTAGACTTCAATGAAATACTAGGTAGACGATTCCTAGAGTCTCAGCTGTTCAATCCTCCTTAAGCTTCTCCCTTAAAAACTCTGATAGGGATTTACTTCTACCCTTCTCCTTCACTATTATTCTAGTGGGCATTCTAACAGGGTATCCCAGTCTAATAAAGAGATCGAATAGTGTATATCCATCTATCTTACTCCTTATCTTTCCCAGTTTTATCAATCTATAGAGCTCCTTTACTACATATTCTGCTACCTTAGGATACTGTATCTCTGCTCTCTCAAGTACTTCCTTAGCCTTGGCATCTAGGTACTTTAAAACAATATCCCTAGGTCTTTCTCTTACCTCAGTAGTTTTAATACCTCTCTTAAGTAGCTCTTTCTGTAATTTTAACAATCTCTTCATTTTAAGTAGTTCTATATCATCTTCCATAACAGTCCGTACTCTCTATAATACTGAGTTTTTAAAGTTTCCGCTATGAAAGCCATCATTGTAAACTCGAGGTTCATAGAGTATTGAGATTGCTTGAGGGAAAAATTCCTCTCATTGGAAAAATATATTTTGTAGAAGCCTATTTTAACTCGTAAGGGGCCGTCGTCTAGCTTGGTAGGATGCCAGCCTGGGAACGTATCCATCATGGGTCGTCAGGATGCGCTGGTAGGGATGTCCTAAGAGACTGGATATCCCCAGTAAGATCCCGGGTTCAAATCCCGGCGGCCCCACTATACTATGACTCACAATGGTACTACAAAATTAGAGAGTAAGGTGTAAATGTGCACTGTAAATACTACTGAGTACAAAGGTTAATATCTACCTAGCTTTTTTGAGATATGAAATGCCCTCAAAAGCTCTCGTGATGATAGGGAGAAAACACGTAAACAAATATATAAGTGCCTGCATTGTACTATTACACTCTGGAGTAGATAAACTTGATATAAGGGCTAGGGGTCAGTATATACCCAAGGCTATAGAGGTGGTAGAGAAATTGAGAAGGCATTACGTAGTAGATCTTAAGATAGAGGATGTAAGATTAAGTAGCGATATGGTAACTCATCGTGATGAAGGACTTAGAAGGATTAGTGCTATTAGAATACTACTAAGCAGGGGTGAGTAGATTGGTAAAGACACCTTTCTGTCAGTTCGATCTCAGGACAGGAGTACTGTGCTATAAGTGTCAAAGGATGATTGAAACTGGCGAGTATAGTGAACTGGATTTTGAAGTAGCTAAATGTCTCACCGAGCTAGAGAAAAGAGGATATAGTTCGATAAAGAACATGGAATTTCTGAAAGCTTATGAGAGAGAAGGATTTCTGATAATCCTAATGGCAGATGGAAATATGGACAGAGGCTCTCTAATAAAGCTCGAACGAGAGGTTAAATCTAGGCTTAAGACTAGGCCTAGATATGTAAGAGTAATCATAAAGAGAGGAACTGAGAGATCTATAATAGAGCAGATTGTTCAACCAGCCAGACTATTATCACTCAATATAGCCTGGTTCCCGGATGGAAGCTCACAGTATAATATAAAGGTCTACCCTTCAGTGAAAAGGATGTACATTCCTAAGGGAGTTGTGGAATCCATACTCAAGGAGATCTTTCATAGGGAAGTAATAATAGAGTCTTAAATATTTCCTACCTACCTATAGGTAAAGGTTATTAAATACACTTTGTAAAGACCTCAGGTAATAGCATGAATAGTACAGGGCTAAAACTACCTATATGTTCATCGTGCGGCAAATCCATACCTCCCTTTGAGAGAGGAACTTCCTTTAGGTGTCCCAATTGTGGAGAAGTAGTTATATGGCGCTGCTATAAGTGTAGACGTCTGGTCAATCCCTATGTATGTCCTAAATGTGGCTTTAAAGGCCCTTGAGGTAGCGACACTCCCCACCTACTGACCATAGCTTTAAATAGAATTGATCGCTATGAGGGAGAGGGAATAATATGAAAAGAGTTGCCGTACTGGTGAAAGTATTTCCAGAGGATCCAGACATGGATTTAGAAGATCTCAAAAACAAAATAGTAAAAGCACTACCTCAGAATTACAAAGTACTTCAACATGGAGAGGAGCCTATAGCCTTTGGTCTAAGTGCACTACTCCTAAATATAGCCATACCTGAGGAAACTGTAGGCGGTACCTCAGAGTTAGAGACTCTGATATCAAATGTAGAAGGTGTTAGTCAAGTAGAAGTACTTCGAGTGAGTAGGTTTATAGAATGATCTGAAAAGCACTACCTTTTAAACTTATTGAGATAGATTATTATCTTAGAGTTGCTAACTAATAGAGGAGGATAAAAGGGAGTTTGCATGAAGAGAGAGCGTGATAAGGAAAAGAAGGGGACTAAAGAAGTTGAATTAAGAGTAGTAGAGGCTAGTCATCGAGAGCTTGGAAGGGGGAAAGTCAAGATAGATCCCCTGGTCATGGCCAAACTAGGCCTAAACGTGGGTGATGTAATAGAGATTATAGGAAAGAAGAGAGCAGCCGCAGTGGTATGGATAGCAAACCCAACAGATCGGGGTATGAATGTTATAAGAATGGATGGTATCACTAGGAGGAATGCACAAGTAGGCATAGGTGATAAGGTAATCATTAGAAAGGCTGATGTAAAACCCGCTACACTGGTCAAGTTAGCACCAGTATCTACGAGATTAACTCTAGACGATCACTTTGTAAACTGGATAAAGAAGAGGATAATGGACTACCCACTATGCGAAGGGAATATAGTACAGATACCAGTCTTAGGTCAGCCTATATCATTCATAGCAGTATCGGTTAAGCCTAGTGGAGTGGTCATAGTAACTGAGAGGACAAGGCTAATAGTACTAGAGAGACCTGTAGACATAAGCAGAATACCCAAAGTGACATACGAGGATATAGGAGATCTGGAAGAGGCTAAACAGAAGATAAGGGAACTCGTAGAGCTACCTCTTAAACACCCCGAACTCTTTAGGAGGTTAGGGATTGAGCCCCCTAAGGGTATTCTACTCTACGGACCACCAGGATGCGGAAAAACACTACTAGCGAAAGCAGTAGCTACGGAAAGTGAGGCATACTTTATAGCTATTAATGGTCCTGAGATTATGAGTAAGTTCTATGGAGAGTCTGAACAGAGGCTAAGAGAGATATTCGAAGAAGCTAAGACACATGCTCCTGCTATTATCTTTATCGATGAAATTGATGCTATTGCTCCTAAGAGAGAGGAGGTAACAGGAGAAGTGGAAAAAAGGGTAGTAGCACAACTACTAGCACTAATGGATGGACTAGAGACTAGAGGAGACGTCATAGTTATAGGGGCCACTAATAGACCTAGTGCATTAGATCCTGCGCTCAGAAGACCCGGAAGATTCGATAGAGAGATAGAGATAGGTGTACCCGATCGACAGGGCCGTTATGAAATACTACTAGTTCACACTAGGAACATGCCATTAGCAGATGACGTAGATCTTCATAAGGTAGCAGAGATAACTCATGGATTTGTTGGAGCAGACTTAGCTGCTCTATGTAGAGAAGCTGCTATGAAGGCTTTGAGAAGATATCTACCTAAAATAGATTTAGAGGAGGAGAGCATACCCCCCGAAGTACTGGATAGTATTGAAGTAACTATGGACGACTTCATGAGAGCTTTTAGAGAGATTACTCCAACAGCTTTAAGGGAAGTCGAAATAGAGATACCTTCTGTAAGATGGGAGGATGTAGGTGGTCTCTATGATGTAAAACAGGAGCTCAGAGAGGCTGTTGAATGGCCGTTAAAATACCCAGAATCCTTTAAGAGGTTGGGGATTAAGCCCCCTAAGGGTATTCTACTCTACGGACCACCAGGATGCGGAAAAACACTACTAGCGAAAGCAGTAGCTACGGAAAGTGGCGCAAATTTCGTAGCTGTAAAGGGCCCGGAGATATTCAGTAAATGGGTAGGTGAGTCTGAAAGAGCTATTAGAGAAATCTTTAGAAAGGCTAGACAAGTGGCTCCGTGCGTAGTATTCCTAGATGAAGTAGATGCTATCGCTCCTATGAGAGGAATGAGTATAGGGGATTCTATGGTTACTGAAAGAGTGGTAAGTCAGTTACTCACTGAGATGAGCGGTATAGAAAACCTAGAGGGAGTAGTAGTAATAGGAGCTACCAATAGACCAGATATACTGGATCCTGCTCTACTAAGACCCGGAAGACTAGACAGACTGATATACGTTCCCCCTCCAGATTTTATGTCTAGACTAGAGATACTCAAAATACATACTAGAAATATGCCACTAGCAGAAGATGTGGATCTAGAGGAACTTGCGAGAGCAACAGAAGGTTACTCTGGATCGGATCTAGAGGTACTGGTAAGAGAGGCTGGTATGATGGCCTTAAGAGAGGACATAAACACAGAAAATGTACGCATGAGACACTTTAGAGAGGCACTAAGGAGAATTAGACCCTCGATAACTGAAGACATGTTAAGGTACTATAAGGCATGGTCAGAGAAGGCTAAGATTATGAGAGAGAGAAAAGCTGTCCCAGCACCATATTTCGCATGAGGTAAGTAAAATTGCTCCCACCATACATAGAGCTATGGGAGGAATTGAAGAGAAGAGGAGGAATAGCTAAAGATACAGAGTTATTTAAAATCCTCAAAAGTAAATATGAGATAAGTAGAAGAGAGTTTAATAAATTGCTTATGATGATGGAACTAAGAGGATACATCCACGTCGAACACCTGAAGAGAAATGAAAAATTAGTAAGGGCCTTAAGATAAATATAAATCAGCTCTGACCTCTAAGTATTTAGGCATAACTAAGGTGATGGTATTGGGTGTAGATTTAAGAGAGTTAGTGGAAAATGTGAGAAGGACAATAAACCTAGAAAGTCTAAGAGGTAGAATAGTAGCTATTGACGCTTATAACGCTCTATATCAATTCCTGACGAACATAAGACAGCGTGATGGAACACCCCTTATGGACTCTAGGGGAAGGGTTACCAGTCACTTAAATGGTCTACTTTATAGGACTATAAACTTAATCGAGTATGGTATAAGACCAGTATATGTATTCGATGGAAAACCACCAGAACTTAAGAAAATAGAGCTTATGAAGAGAATGAAGGTGCGCGAAGAAGCCTATAAAAAGTATGAAGAGGCCTTAGCTAGAGGGGACTTAGAGGCCGCTAGAATGTATGCTCAACAAGCATCTAAATTAACCCAAGAGATGGTTGATGAAGCTAAGAAGCTACTGGACTTCATGGGAGTACCGTGGGTTCAGGCACCCTCTGAAGGTGAAGCACAGGCCGCGTATATGGTCATTAAAGGAGATGCATGGGCTACTGCTAGTCAGGACTACGATTCTCTGCTATATGGAACTCCTAGACTTATAAGAAATCTGACTATAACTGGAAGAAGAAAACTTCCTAGGAGGAACGTATACATAGAGATTAAACCAGAACTTATATCTCTAAAAGAACTGTTGTCCGCACTGAATATAAACAAAGAACAGCTAGTTGATATAGCAGTACTACTGGGTACAGATTATAATCCCGGTGGAGCTAAAGGAATAGGACCAAAGAGGGCTCTAAAGTTAATCAGAGAATACGGATCCATAGAAAATATTCTAAGACTCGTTCAATTTGCAGATCCCTCAGTAGATCCTCTTGAGATTAAAAAACTGTTTCTTAAACCCCAAGTAACCAACAACTATACCATCGAATGGAGAGCACCCGATGTGGATAAGGTTATAGGCTTACTATGTGATGAACACGATTTCTCCGAGAATAGGGTTAAAACAGCTCTAGAAAGAGCCCTTAAAGCATTCAAGGAGTTGAGCGTTCAGACGAGTCTAGATGTGTGGTTTGGCTAGAATAAGTAAATAAGTAAGAGTATACCTATGTACTTTAGAGACCAGAGAGAGGAACTTGTAAGCCGACTCATCAGAGAGGGGTATATAAGGAGTGAACTAGTGGCTAGAGCCTTCTCTAAGGTACCTAGAGAGGAATTTGTCCTTCCTCGCTATAGGGACTATTCATACCACGATACTCCTTTACCTACACTCAAGGGTCAAACTATAAGTGCCCCTCATATGTGCGCTATCATGTGTGAGGAGCTAGATCTCAAACCAGGCGATATAGTACTAGAGGTTGGCACTGGAAGTGGTTATCATGCAGCTCTCTGTGCTGAGATAGTAGCCAGATCAGATGAGAAAAACAGGGGACACGTATGTTCAATAGAAATAGACGAGGATCTTACGAAGTTCGCTTATGAGAACTTGAAACGCTCTGGATATGACTTGGATGTAAGTGTAGTCTGCGGGGATGGGAGCTTTAATCCACCATTCAGATACGAGTTTGATAAGATATTAGTCACGGCAGCTGCTCCTCATATTCCCAATAGACTACTAAAGAGTCTTAAGGTAGGTGGTATAATGGTCATACCCATAGGCAGTGAGTTCATACAGGAACTAAGCGTGATAATAAAGCAACAAGACAAGATTGTTGTGATGAGATCTGGTCCATGCTTATTCGTAAAACTAAGGGGTATAGATGGGTTCTCCTACTAGACAGAAACCCAAGGCAATGGAGAGAATTCTGGCAAGAGGTCACGAAAATGTAAAAGCTACACATAAGAGTACTCTTGAGGTGACGAAAGATTCCTATCTAACCCCAAAAGGGAACTGTATAATAGCCGTATCAGCTAGTAAAGCTGCTAACGATCTACTCCCCTCCTTCAAGTACTACTTAAGAAGGCCAGGATCCGTACTAGTAGTAATCCTAAGAGTAGGTTCACTTCAGGATACTGTAATTGCAAGAGGTCATCCCGATCTACTACTATCTGATCCTAGATCTATTGTTATTAGAAAGAGCAGTTACATAGATGGGAGAACTATTGCTATACGTTCTAATAAAGCTGCTATAGACATAGATAGAGAGCTTATAAAAAGGCTAAACGATAGAAGAACAGTACTTGAAGTTACATTACTAGTTTTCGATCCGTAGAAAGACTTCAACTGGTGAGGTGGATTAGTGGGCCCGCCGGGATTTGAACCCGGGACCTACGGCTTTCTCCTCCAAATCCGAAGGCCGTCGCGCTATCCAAGCTACGCTACGGGCCCTCACTCTAAGTATAATTACACAGTATGGATTTAAATATATGATAACCTAGGTTTTCGTCAGAAACATAAAAATTCTTTTCTTATAATCGCATTTTGGGGTTCTATTTCATAAGAGGCTTAGCCATGTCTAATATAGCCGTGTACCAATCCTTAGCTTTTACTATAGCCGAGGCTACTAATACTCCTACAGTACCTAACCTTATAGCCGCAGCGACGTCTTCACCACTGGAAATGCCTGCACCACACAGTACTTTAATCTGAGGATTCACTTTTTTCACAAGCTCTAGAGTGCTGGTTACTATTTCGGGCTTAGCTCTTGATACTGGAATTCCTGTTCCTATGAGCTCTGGTGGTTCTATAGCTACCATGTCGGGTCCTAATGCCGCTACTGCTGCACTAACTTCAGCTGTATTAGCACATACAACGGTCTTTAGTTTAAGCTCTCTAGCCCGTTTGACTATGTCATCAATTACATCTAGTCTCAACCTTCTCTCAGAGTGATTCAGCATAGTACCTATAGCTCCTGCATCCTTTACTGCCTCTAAGGTCACATGTCCTGTATGTGCTCCGGGTAGTACATTATCCACGTGCTGAGCGAAAACTGGTATCTCTACGGCCTGTGCCACGACTCCTAAATCTGTTAGTTGGGGTGCAACTGCTATGGTTACCCCCGTCTCCTTCCACACTCTTTCAGCAACCTTAGCTAATTCTACAGCTCTTCTACCAGAGGCTTGTGCATAGCTCTTGAAGTTTACTAGTATTAGTGGATATACTATCTCTGCCATTTGATCTACCCTTAAGGAGTGATTATCTGTCCTTTTTATTTTTTCCCTGAGAGCTCGCTAAGTAGATCATCTGGATTATTGAAAACTTTGGTTGCATAGTATTCAAAGAAGGGACTGAGCCCACTTGTCTCCTCGAATACCACGTATACGTGCTTATTGTTAGTGTAGGCATAAATCATCTCCGAGAGAACCCCTGGAGACATGGCTACTACGGGATAATACACTATAACTATATCGCTCTGATCTATGAACATGTAGTCCCTTTTAACAGTATGGAACTTTATCTCCTCTGCAGCCTCCAGTACTTCATTAACGGGTATCTCCAGTTTCATACCTTTATGTTCCACTTTTATGTATTCATTACCATTTTCTTTTGCTATTTCAGCAGTTTGCAGTAGATCCATATCGTTTATAGCCATAGGATCGAATACTACTAAGAACTTTCTCACTTCATCTCTGAACTTTCTCACTTCATTTATATACCCCTCTTCTCCTCTCACATGGGTTATGGGAAAGCTAAGGTATGCTCTCTTAAGTTTCGTGTACATAAGTTTATAGAGGATATCTGCGGGCTCTTCCCTAGCTATTACAAAGGATGATCTTCTCTGGTAATCAGCTAACATCTTAGTAACAAAAACTTCTTCATCCTGCCATATGAGTATCTCACGTATCGATAGTTTACCTGCCCATTGAGGATGATACTCTAGTCTTGTCTTTATCTGGGCAACACCATCTACTATCGTTACGTACATATCTGGAGCTAGTTGGTTAAGATAGAAGAAATCGAAGGCGGGCATTAGGTATCTCTTCCATCTGAAGGTAGTATGACTACTTATTAAGTGATCCTCATATTCTTCTTTCTCGACGAGTTTAAGTATTTTCTCGAAAACTACAGCTCTTAACCATTCAAGTGTTGATGGAGAGAGATCTAAGATCTTATCCTCTCGTATTATCCTACCTAGCTCCTTAGCGGTACTGAACATCATATCCCCTACATTTACAATACTTATTCTCTTACCCCTTTCCGAGGCTAGTTTAAGTGCTTCCCTTAAGTAATCGTCTCTTCCACTTCCACTTATACCCGTGCAGAATACCTTCATGACTATTCATCCCATACTAAAAGTATAGTGAAGTATTATCCTAAAACACTTTCGGATATGTCTAAGTTAACCGTATATATGTCCACTTAGGATCTATCTTGGGAATCTATGTCTAAGTATACACTTTACGTTAAAAGGGGAGATCCCGATTGTGAGGAGCTTATTACCATGTTAAAGACTTTAGGTGAGGATATCAAGGTAATTAATATAGACAATAACGGAGTTAGAGAATTCATGTGGAAGGACGCTGGCATGGCCTCCAGCGCTCCAATACTAGTCTCTAATAATCTAATAGTTCTGGGAACAAGATCTATAAAAAAGATTTTTAACTTGAAATAGCATAGTTTTTAAATCTCAGTGCTTCGTAAAGATCTAAGGTGATACTCCATCTGGTCAATACTCTATTATCTCAGAAACGAACCTGAAGTTCTAAAGAGATCCCAGATCAAGAGAGGGCTAGATCCTACGATAATAGACAAAGCTTTAGAGTATGATAGACTATGGAGAGAGAGTCTTAAGAGAGTGGAGGAGCTTAGACATCAGAGGAACATTATCACTCGAGAGATTGCTAGAACTAGAGATAGTACTCAGAGGGAGCACTTAATTAGGAAAGCTAAAGACCTCAGTTCAAGGATTAAAGCGTTAGAAAAAGAGGTCGAGTTATACGAGGAAGAGAGAAGGAAAATACTACTTAGTGTACCTAATGTAGTACACCCCTCTACACCAGTAGGTAAGGATGAAGAGGATAATGTTCCAATAGCAGTATACGGTAAACCTAGGGTTTGGAAAGGTCATCTGGACAATTTCTTAAAGCAAATAGCTGGGTTTAATGTTGAATATGAGGTTCTAGAATGGAGACCTAAGAGTCATTATGAACTCGGTTACCTTCTTGGACATATAGACACGGAGAGAGCAGCTAAGGTTTCAGGTTCTAGATTCTACTATCTACTTGAAGATCTAGTATGGCTTGACATATCACTTACACTCTATGCAATTGACTTCTTGACTAAAAGAGGATATGTACTGGTAGAGCCTCCCTTTATGATGAGAAGAAGGGCATATGAAGGGGTAATAAGCTTAGAGGATTTTAAGGACTCCATTTACGAATTGAAGGGAGAGGATCTATTCCTCATAGCTACATCCGAACATCCCATGGCTGCTATGTTCATGAATGAGGTTTTAGAGGAGGAAGTTTTACCGATAAAACTGGTGGGAGTTAGTCCTTGTTTTAGGAAGGAAGCCGGTGCTCATGGCAAGGATACAAAAGGCATATTTAGAGTACATCAATTTAACAAAGTAGAACAGTTCATATTCTCACTACCTGAGGATTCATGGAAGCTACACGAGGAACTACTACAGAACGCTATAGAACTATGGAAGGGATTGAATATACCCTTTAGGGTTGTAGACGTCTGTACAGGAGATCTAGGCGCTGTCCCAGTTAGAAAATATGATATAGAGGCTTGGATGCCAGGACAAGGTAAATTCAGAGAAGTAGTCTCATGTAGCAACTGCACTGATTACCAGTCCTATAGATTAAACATAAGATACGCAGAGAAGAAGGGATATCCAGCTAAAGGCTACGTGCATACACTAAACTCTACAGCTATTGCTACATCGAGAGCTATAACAGCGATTTTAGAGAATTTTCAGCAGGAGGATGGTACAGTACTAATACCTAGTGTACTTAAAAAATATCTAGAGAATTTTGAAAATGCTCCTAAAGAGGTGATTGAGCCATTAAAGATAAAGTGGATAAAGTAAAAAAGGCTATAATTATATTGAAAAATGGAGATATGATATTAAAGGATAAAGAATATATTCAAAAACTATATTCATCTGGATTCGGATCTATGAGAGGAGAAGTACTAAAGCTCGATCCCTTAGAAGTACTCTATCTAGTGTACACTAATAGGGCTCGTGTCCTGGAAAATGGAAAAGAGATACCCTTTAAAACTTTAGTGCGAATATTTCAGAAAAACTACCCCGATATCTGGATTAAATTTCTAATATACCATGATTTGAGGCAGAGAGGATTCATTACTATGAAAGGATACACTACCGGTCTGGAGCTCAGGGTCGCTGAAAAGAAGGCAGAGAAGAATCGTCCTAAGACTATAGTATTTGGATTAGTGGAGGGAAGAAAGGTGAAGTTCTCTAGTATAAGGTTTATGATAGATAGGGCTATGAGTCTTGGTAAAAATGTGGTCTTAGCTATTGTAGATAAGGAAGGAAATATAACATACTATACTGTTTCATTTTCGAGATCCACCATGACAAAAGCTGCACGTCTCTCTTCGGAAGATTAAGATGTTCCAGAAACAGAAATTTAAGAATACTATATGGCTCATATGTATCCTATATCCTCAAGAAACCTTAATAGCTTATTCACTATCCTATTCTCGTAATTCAACTTATATCTGTTATAAGTCCCCTTTACTTCAACAATAATATTGTACTCATGGAGTTTTGCTAAAGCACGAGTGACATCTCTATGCTTTAGACTAGTTATCTTAGAGATCGTATACTTAGTAGCTAGGGGGTTTAGTGCGAGAGCTCTTATGACACGTAATGAAGACTTACTCAATATATCCTCTATAATCCTCCTATTTTCCATACATAAGAACTATCTCTTTGAGTAAATAATAATATCTTCTAAATACCTATTGTGACAATCAACCCCCTCTCTCTGAAGGTACTCTATTACTTTTAAATCTGAGAGAACACTTGGACTCGATGAACTGTCCAGAATGTGGTGGACTGGTAATACTAAGCGATAGAGGAGAGGATGTATGTACTCATTGTGGTCTAGTGATAGAGAAACATCTCTCAACTTCTGTGAAGACCCTAGCCCCGTCCTATTATAGGTTAGGAAAACCCATGCCTTTGAGGAAATCGTACTATAGTAACATACTTAATACTATGAAGACTCTTGAAAAGGTATGTAATATCCTTGGCTTCACGAGAGAAGAGGTCATAAATACTAAGGATCTGTATCTAAAGCTTGTGGATAGATTTAGGAGAGAAGAACTTAGTGTCTCCAGCTTGAAGTTAGCCGCAACTTCTATATATTTATCATCTAGATTAAATCACAGGCTAATAAAGATATCAGATATCTCCTATTACTTTAGATCACTAGGCCATAGAGTTAATGTGAACGATATAGTGAAGACCTCAATATTAGTAAAATCTTTCTCAATGATAAATTTAAAAATAGATATGAAATTCTCTATTTTAAAGTTACTATTCAAATCAATAGTTAATTCAAAGGAGATTGACGATAATATTAAACATGAACTTTATGGACTCATATTGAATATGATAGAGAATAAGGATCTTATGAGAAAACTTCAGGGTAGAAGTCGTAGAGTAGTGGCAGCTACCCTTCTATATCTAGCGCTTAAAAGGCTTGAGAATGAGTATGGAGAAAAATACAATATTTCTATAAAAAGGGTTGCTTCACTTATCGGGGTTTCGACTTCCGCACTTTGTAAGTCCTTAAAGAGAGTCTAAGATATTTCCTTAAATCTACTCTCTAGTTTCTTTAGTACTGCTGGTAGTGTTGTATACTCCATCTCCTCAGGACCCAGTCTATGTGGCATGAAGGGGCCGTGTCTTCTTATATAGTCTGCGACGAATTGTGCAGTACTTCTAGTATAATCGAATGCTGGATCATCGAATAGATCGTTAGGCCCTTCAAGTATACCATTATGGAGCTGAAAACCTAGTGCTACTACTCGTGGTGGTCCATCAAAACGAGTACACTTAGCGTGCTTGAGTGGAACAGGCATTAGTGGCCCTGTGTGTGATCCCCTCATCCATCCTGCTACCATATGGGGGAAGGCAAATGCCTCTAAAATCTCTCCAACAGCTGGAAGTCCGTGTTGAGCTCTGACTATTAGTACTGGGTCATCTTTACCTACGTACTTCCCTGCTATTAGACTTAATCTAGTCACACTAGCTGCTGCTGCTATGAGGTTATCGGACTTTCTCCATACTCTTTTAATAATATACCTACTAGGTGTACCTATTAACGCTAGGATATCGTATAGTTCCTCCGGTGCACTAAGTACTACTGTTTTACTCTCTATAACATCCATAATCTCGAACTTGAATCCATCGTGCATCTTGGGATCTATTACCAGTCCAGCTGTATTAAAGGGATCCGCGAATATCCTGAAGACTGGTAGGTTCCAAGCTCCTGGTTCGGTTTTATCTGCTGCAAATACTATTATGGGTTCGGATGGTCTCTCTTCGAACTCCATTTCAGCTACTCCAGGACCCATTCCTCGAACATTACCACTAAAGGCTTCTTTAAGTAGGTCTTGTCCTGCTCCATATAATTTAAGTGGTTTACTTACCTTATTCGTAGCTTCTACGAAGGTATCCCATGCTAATTTGTGGATTTCTGGATTATCCTCTCCTTTAGTATGAGTCATTAGTAATTGTAGATCGTCACCTGCATTGAAAACGAAGTAGTCCACAATAAGCCCTGTCTCCTTAGCCTCTCTCAATTTCTCCTTGGAGAACTCTATTAACTTTGGATGTACCATGCTGTGACCTGCTAGAGATCCTATGTCGGCCTTTATCAGGGATACTGTTATCCTCATGTTCTCACAGGTGTTTGTATTAGAGGTACTAAATTAATGTTATCCTAATCGCTACTACTGCTCGGATTCCTCTAAAGGAGCCATGTAATAGTATTCCTTAAGCACCTCTTTCTGATATCTATCCAACCATGAACCTGGCTTATTAACACGGGGTCTTCCAGTATCCCTATCACGTCTAAAAGTGACCTCTAGGTCGCGCAGAAATCTATTCATTCCCCTATGGAGACTTTCAGGCGAGTGAGCATGCCCAGAGACTCCAGGAGTGCCTAAAAAGACCATTATGGAGTCGGCTACAAAATCCTGCGCTACTATATCATGTTCTACTACAAAAGTAGCGGCCTCTCTTTCCTCCGTTATCCTTCGTATAAGTCTAGCTACTGCAAATCTGTATTCTACGTCTAGGTAGGCCATAGGCTCATCTATCAAATATACATCAGCTTTCTTAAGAAGACATGAAACTATAGCAACTCTCTGTAGTTCTCCTCCTGAGAGCGTATTGATATCTCTATCGAGTAGTTCTATTAGTCCTAGTGGTTTTAGAAAGTTGGTTTTTATGGAAGATTCTTCCGGATCCACTCCTATCTCATACCTAAGATATTCATACAGAGTTCCCTTGAGCTTCATCTCTAGTAGGAATTGTGGCTTGTAGCTAACCTCTAGTTCTCCTTTAAGTTCCACATAGCCTTCATCAGGTTCTATTATACCAGCAAGTAGTTTAACGAATGTAGTTTTACCTATACCGTTAGGTCCTAGGATCCCTATAACCTCTCCCCTATGAATCTCTCCTGGTTCTACGCGTAGTTTAAAATTATCCAACACTTTTACCATTCTAGACCATGATACTAATAGTTCTTCAGGTTTCCACTCTACCGGAATGGGATTTAATCTAAATTTTATGGGTTCTTCTCTTATCAGTATATTCTCCTCTTTAAGGTACCCCTTAAGATACGCATTTATACCCATTCTAACTCCTCTTGGTAGTGAAAATATTCCATATGCTCCAGGTACTCCATAGACTATATGCACAATATCCGAAATGTAGTCTAGTATTACGAGATCGTGCTCAACAACTATAGTGTACCTGTTCTTAACTGCTAGCTCCCTTATCAATCTAGCTAATCTTAATCTCTCTCTGACATCTAGGAAGCTAGATGGCTCATCTATTAAATATATATCAGCATCACGAACTAGTACAGCTGCTATAGCGAACTTCTGTAATTCTCCTCCACTAAGTTGTGTAAGCCTTCTGTCCCATATGGGATCAAGGTTTAGTTCCTTAGATATCTCCCTTAATATCCCCCTCTCATCAATCTTGGATAGTATCTCTCCTACTCTACCCTTCAGAAACCGTGGTATCTTATCTACTTCTTGTGGTTTGTATATCGCTTTAATCTTGCTGTCGGCTAGCTGGTTAAAATAATTTTGAAGTTCAGATCCTCTGAAGAATCTGAGTATCTCAGTCCAAGTTGGTTCTCTATCCAATCTTCCTAAATTTGGTTTTATCCTACCTCCTAGTATTTTAAGTGCAGTACTTTTACCAGTTCCGTTGGGTCCTATAATTCCTACGACTTTACCTCTCTGAGGTATTGGTAATCCGTATAGCTTAAAGGCATTAGGGCCGTATCTATGTACTGCCCTTCTCTCGTATTCGTCGGGAAGGTTTACTATAGTTATAGCCTTGAAGGGACATTTCTTAACACATATACCACAACCTAAGCATAGAGGTTCAGATATCCTAGCTACGTCATCTACTATTTCAACACATTTAGCACCTGATCTATTGATTGGACAGAATCTTACACATTCTTTATTACACCTTCTAGGTTTGCATAGATCCTCCTTTACAATAGCGAGTCTCAAGGTTTTACACCCTATCTAACCTTAGTGAAGTAATCTCTTAGTACTACTTAAATTCAATGTCCATAGAGGTAATTCATATAAAAGCGCCAGTAGGAGCCAAAGCTTATAAATAGGGTCTAATATCCTTAGCATGGGAAGATTATGGATCGAAGACCAGAGTTCGTAGTAGAGACGAGAGATCTACATAAGTACTACTACCTAAAGGGAGAAACCGTTAAGGCCCTTAAAGGTATTAACCTACAGATAAAGTATGGAGAGTATATATCTATAATGGGTCCCTCGGGCTCGGGAAAGACTACTCTCTTTAATGTTATAGGTGGTCTGGATAAGCCCACTAAAGGAGAGGTTCTCCTTGATGGAAGAGATTTATGGAAGCTTAAGCCAGCTGAAGTCGCATGGGTTAGATGTCATAAGATAGGTTATATCTTCCAGACCTTCAACCTAATTCCTGTACTGACAGCTTTAGATAATGTCATGCTTCCTATGATATTTGCTGGAGTGCCCAGAGAAGAGAGAGAGAAAAAGGCTACTAGACTCCTAGAGAGAGTAGGTCTAGGGGATAGATTACACCACAGGCCTACTGAGCTATCTGGTGGTCAGCAGCAGAGGGTTGCGATAGCTAGAGCACTAGCAAACGATCCAGCAATAGTACTAGCAGACGAGCCAACAGGAAACCTAGACCTACACACGGGTATGAAAATAGTAGGCCTCCTTAGAGAGTTGAATAGGGAGAAAGGCGTTACTATAATTACGGCAACGCATGATTTAAAAATGATAGATGTAAGCGATAGAATTGCCTGGATTAGGGATGGGGTCATAGAGAGGATCGAAGAGAGAATGGGAGTGGAGTTAGGAGCGGCAGAGTTTGAAATATAACCGGTGACACTCTTGCTTAAGAAGTTCAACCTGATAGTATCCACCTATCGTAATAGAGAGGATGAGTGCATATCTGAAGTATGGTACTTTCTAAAAGAATTTGGAGCTAGAGTAGTAGAGGCTAGTAAAACCGGATTACCAGGTTTAGTGGTAATCAATACTGATCTAGATCCTCTTGAAGTAGTCGATAGGATGAGAAGTATAGCTGAAGAGAGACCCTGGGAGTTCCAGTACATATTAAAAGTAGTTCCAATAGAGATTACGATGGAAACAGACTTAGATAAGATAAGAAAGGCTACACTCGAAATGTGTAAAACACATCTTAAAAAAGATGAGACCTACATGGTAGATGCTAATATAAGGTTATCGGAAATTGGTAGAAAGGATGTGATAGAAGCCATAGCTCCTTATGTAAATAATAAGGTGGATCTGACCAAACCCATGAAGGTGATAAGGGTTGAAATTATAGGAGACGTGACAGGAATCAGTATTATAGAGCCTAAATACATACTTTCAATAGCTAGGATGAAAAGGCGAAGATAGTTGTTCTGCTCACTTTAAGAGAGCGACAGGAATCACAGAAATCTATAATTTGCTTATATTCAGGTAGGCCATGCGAGCTATTATACACTTCTCCACAGCCTCATCTAGATCTTTAGCATAAGTAGCCTTCAGTTCCTCCTCAGTTATATTAAACCATGAGATTAGTTTTCTTTTCGACTCTCCTGGCTTCAGTAAGTTATCATCAATTTCAATTACCGTTTCCTTACCCAATAGTTCTAATATTTCTTTGATGATCTCATCATCTCTTTTTAGTCCCTCTACTACCTCACAGACCACTACTTTAGTTAACCCCGGCTTAAGTCCAAGTAATTTTATAGCCTTATCTATCTCCCTAGTAGCTGAAGCGTATAGCATAATCTCTAGAGGAAGTTTTTTAGCTACATTCTCCCCCCTAATCCACGACCTCAGAGCCATATGAGTTGCAATGAGTATATGCCTGAGACTCCATATGCTTCTAGCATCTAGTAGGATTATAGGAATTCGAATTCTACTAAGTTTCTCTAAGATCACTCTTGTAACTTCACTAGATAGTCTCTTTAATCTTAGACCCACTACGAATATAGTGAACTCCTTATCCTCTATCCGCAGGCGCATACTTATAGGCAAAATTTGACACCTTGAACTACGTGATCTAGTACACCCTCTATATCTATCTTCTTTCCTTTCTTGATCAATAGTGAGCATATTCCTAGTAGTAGTGTTATTAGATTAGATGGCTTTACATATCCCATATTACCTATTCTGATGATTTTACCTCTCCACTTACCCATACCACCGCTAACAAATACCTTGAAGTTACTCCTTAACCATTCAGTTACACTTTCTGGAGTTATCCCTTCTGAAGGGTATACACTTATTATAGTATTCGATCTTAACTCTTCTGGTACTACTGGTTTAAATCCCATATGCTTCATTGCTGAATACATTACTTTAGCTCTCTCTTCATGCATCTTAATCCATTTATCGATTCCTATTTCCTCTAGTATAATCTTTAGTGCCCTATTAAGTGCGAATAGGATACTCACAGCTGGTGTGAAAGGAGTTTCAGGTCTTTCCATGAATCTCCTATATTTCTTTAAATCTAGGTAATAGCTCTTAGATCTATTATGCTCTATCCTAGACCAAGCCTCTTCACTAATACTTATAAAAGAGATGCCAGGTGGACTCATTAGACACTTCTGGGATGCTCCTATAACAACATCTATATTCCATTTATCAGCATAGAGCTCATCTCCTCCTAGTATAGAAATAGCATCCACGACTGTAAGTAACCCTTGAGATCTTGCCTTTTCAACTATCTTTGGTAACCACCTTAATGTGAGACCAGGACATGTATCGTTATATACTAGTAACAGTACTTCAGCATCTCCATGTTCTTCTATAAGCCTTATGAAATCCTCTAATTTCGGGTAATCCTTTACAAAGCCTATGGTCTTAGCCCCTATTAGTTCAGTCGCATCCCTCAGTCTACTACTGAATTCACCGTATACTGGAACGAGAGCTTTTACATCCCTACCTACTAGGTTCATTAATACAGCTTCTACAGCTCCTGTTCCCGATGTCGTGAAGATATAGATTTGATTGTCTGTTTTAAACACTTCTCTAAGGCGTTCAACTATGTGCTTTAGTAATCTTCTAAACTCTACAGATCTATGACTTATCATAGGTCTAGCCATTTCAATGAGTACTTCATAGGGTAGTTCTACGGGACCTGGAGTGAAGAGTATGGGATCCTCCATTTCATTCTCCCCTTTAAGAGAGGAGAGGTAACTTATACTATTTCCCCTTAAACTATTAGGGGATTGCAATAAGAGAACTGGTATTATTACTTGTTGAGGCGGGCTTAGAGCTAGTACCTAGAACAATTTGTAACCATCCCTCCGTGAGGAAGAGTGCGGCTAGAAGGGGGAAAAAGTCATCTGAGATCATCTTGGATATCTCACTTCACTATCAAGCTATGAAGAGCTTACCGGATTTTAGAAAGCGAGGTAGGCCTGATATTATTCATCTATGTCTCTTAGAAGCTCTATCCTCACCACTAAACCTAGAGGGAAAGCTTAGAACTATAGTGCACACTGTAGAGGACAGGGCAATATACTTTGATCCCAGTGTTAGACTACCTAGAAATTACAGTAGGTTTATTGGACTATTTGAACAGTTATTGATTAAAGGTAGGGTGCCTCCAAGTGGAGGAAAGCCACTCATATGGACTAAAAGGAGAAGTTTAAAGGAGGTGGTTGAGGAAATATCACCAACTAGAATAATACTACTAAATGAACATGGTGTACGTATGAGTATTAGAAAGTTAGCTAAGCATGTAGTGCACATAGACTTACCTCTGATCATGATAGGGGCCTTTCAGAGGGGGGACTTTAAACAAGATACTAAGGAATTAGCTGATGCGATTGTATCCATATACCCTAGTCCACTAGCCACATGGATAGTGACGTCTAGAGTACTATGTGGCATCGAGGAAGAGCTAGGTATTATTTAGTATCAGTAGAACATCCTCAAATGTCTCTATGGGACTTAGGACTCTCTTGAAAAAGACTCCTGTTCTACCTTTTTCACATCGTTTTGATAGAATAGATTTTCTCTCCTCAACTATATCTATAGATACTCCTAGTACTTTAGCTACTTTGCTTTCCCTACCTATGATTGAGTACTCTATATGACCCCATTTTGTGGGGAATATAAGCATAAGCCTTTTATCAACTCCGGGTACTCTCAATCCTCTTTTTAGTCCCTTTAGATCTAGCTCACCACTGAATTTATAGAACTCTAACTCTAGTCTAGATAGAGGTAGTAGTGGAAAACTGACTACAAGTTCTTCATCCAGGTGAATGTAGGCTTTGGGTGTATGCCTTGGAGTCGCCTTAATGACCTCTCTCCTTATAGGGTAATATCCATGTTCCCTTAGCACATCTTCTACTATTGAGGGAAGAGGGGGATATTTTATGACTATATCTATATCACTACTATTCTTAACATCTCCTCTAGCTAAACTTCCATAAGTATATGTCTTTAGTCCATACTTCTCTAATATCGACATTACTTTAATAGCCCTATATCGCTTTGATTTAAGTAAATCCCATTGCTCTTTGTCATACTCTACTTCTAGATATTCGAACATACTAATCACTCTTTATGTCGAGTCATTCTTCGTACTTTCTCCAGGGCATCCAATAATTCATTCATAAGTTTGACGTATTCTTCGAGCTGTCCTATATCTATAGCACTTTCCATAAGATCCCTAAGCTCGTTTATCTTTAGCATAAGCGTATCTTCTATAGCATCTAGAAATAGGTCTCTCTCCAGTAGTGTTCTCTCTCTATCGCTTTTAACAAGGTATACTCTTCGTTCACATTTTGGACATATTATCTCTCCTCCCTTGAGCTTAAAGAGAGGAGTATTACAAGCAGGGCATACCTCGGCGAGCATAGTAGCTCCTGACTTAAGTAATCTAGCCATCTTTTTTATCAGATCCTCTCTGTTATTGCCTTGTTTAGATGAGTTCATACTTTAAACACTCTGCCTACTCTAAGTAGAATACGATGGGTAATTAATATTACTCCTCAATAGCTGGGATTACATACTCTCATTCTGCATAAAATTCTTAAAGCTTTAATCTTAAATAAGCCTTTAAAACTATAACATGATTACATAAAAATATAGATTAGATAAAAGTACTAAAAATACTAAGAGAACTGGAGAGATTAGAAAGAATAATGTATAAATAAGGTAGAGTTAGACACCTTCTATAAATTTTTTAATTATTTGAATACATTTACCATAATCATGAAAGTCTATTTCGTATACTATTACTCCCATTTTCGTAAGGAATTCTCTTAATGCTTCATATAGTTTTGACGGAAAGTCTTGTATCTTACATAATATGGCTATGCGATACTTAGACTTTGTAAGTATGCTACTTACCGCGTCTAAAATATTATTAATTATAGCTTCATCTACCTCAATTGACTCCTCATATTGTGATAGGGGGTAGATGTCACTTATCTCTAATGGTATTATTCCAAAAGCCTTTGAGTAGAGTAGTAGATGTATCCTACGTACATGCTCCCCAAACACATTCTGAAGCAGCATATATAAGTTGAATACAGGCCCTTGTCTATTGTGAGGCCTAGTATCGATATCCGGTACTAGTATTAGTATATCCTTGTATTTAGGAACTGTGTATCTATCTTTAAGCATCTGTAGGTGTCTAATCACTTCAGGTCTCATTAGGGACTTTCTATCGAAGAGGAATATTCCTCTTCGAATTTTAGATGTTCTTGGATGTACCTTCTCTAGGAACTTCAGGTACTTTTTAAGCCTGTAGATAGATCTGAAGAGAGAGGGGTGTGAATGTAATCTGCTCTCCACGAGTTCCCATAACCTACCTTCATGGATAGCCTGTTTTATACTTCTGAGCTCACTAGCTATAATGTAGAGATTATGCTTAGCTAGTATTCTCTCAACCTCGTACTTAGGCATTTCCTTGAGATCATGGGGGGTGTATTTAGAGCACATAGGACAGGAACATGGGAAGTACTCAAGAGTTTCTATCCTACGAGTGCCCCAGGGGGTCATATATCTCCCGTCCTTAGCGTAGAGTGCATATGATGCAGAGTCGAATAGGTCTACTCCAAGAGCTACTACTAGTGGGAGTACCATGGGATGCCCAGCTCCAAATAGGTGTAGTGGTCTACCTATGGGCAGGTTAATCTTTGCGATCATTATCAGATCCACTAGGTCTTCGAACTTATAACCAGACAACATCTGTACGGGTCCTCCTACAGCGTATATGTCCATGGGTATTTCAGAGAGAGCCTTAGCAGCATACTCTACAAGCTCTCCATATCTTCCTCCCTGTACTGGGCCTACTAGGAGAAAGTCTTCTCGCTTCCGAATCTCTACAGCTCTTCTAGCCCTTCTAATAGTCTCTTCTACCTCTTTCTTCGCCTGTTCAAGGGGAGTATTGTAACGTGTTGGTATGTCTAAAATGACTCCTATATCACTGCCTATGTTCTCTTGATATTTCAGAATACCCTCTGGATCCACATCTATATCTCCATAGACCATGAGTTGATATGCTCCTGAGTCCGTCATTATAGGTGTGTTCACTCCTAGTATTCCGTGAACTTTAAGCTCTTCAGCTGATTTGCCATAGTGTTTCATTATAATGTAGGCATTGGTAATCAATAGTTCAAAGCCCATGCTTAATATCTCTTCAGCTGTAATGGGGTTTATTACAGGGTTTACTACGGGTGCTATTGCAGGAGTTTCTACACTACCATGGGCTGTCTTTATTCTACCAATTCTACCAGCTAGATCTTTCTCCAGTATCTCAAATTCTCCTACTTCCATTTTAGGCTAATCCCTTTTCCTTGAGGTAAGTATCGAAGAGCCTTTTAATTCTCTCTGCCATAACTCCTGTCCCCTCGACGCCATGTTCTGTTATCCTTATTCTATCCATTACTGTTATGACTCTCCCCTCTTCATAGTATTTCACCATCCTAGGGAAGTGCTTTTCTAGAATTTCTGCAAACTCCTTAAGATCTAGTAGTACTTCCTTAGTGTATACTATAGAGATGCTGTGACCGTATACTATTAACCTAGTGAAGGTCTCCCCCTCACTATTTACAGCATTTGCTAAACATAGATCCCGCGTACTAGGATTGAACCCGAGAAGGACCCCACTATACTTTTCACCACTCACAGTCACTACAGTTATATTTCTATCTAGTAGTGCTTGCATTTCAGAATTAAACCTCTTAGATAGGGTTGTTAGACTCACACTTCACACCTCCAGTCATAGTCTGCTGTTAGTTACGTGTCAGAATTTAATAAAGTTAGCTAGAATATTGTAGTGGGTGAAAAGCATGTACTCGTGGAAAGTAGTAGTGGATCGAATTAGTGAGGGAGACCTGAAAGATCTCTATATAATAGATGCCTCTAATCCAGATGAGAGAATAACTATGAAATTAGAACTGGCTAGAATAGTACTAGATAATCTAAAGGTAAGAATAGAGGAGAATAGTGGACTATGTGTGGAGATATCTAAGGAGGAGAAAGAGGACTACAAGGAAGTGTACGATCTATACATGGTAGGTAAGCTCTTGAAGGAAATTACAGAGGTTGGAATGTGGAAATACATATTCACTATAGGTGGATTACGATTCATAGTAAGTACTCCTACAAGATTGGAGTTACTGAGTGAAATGGACAAAGTATACATAGGGATAAGGGTGAGCAGATGAATGGAATATCCATGTCAGAGTTCAGAACTCTCTGTGAAAAATCTAGACAAGAGAAGTTCAGAATAGAATTCATATTCGAAAAATTCCCATACAAATTAGTAGTGGACAAAGTGATATTTGTTGAGGATAGAGAGGGAAGAAGGGTTCCATGGACTAGAGTATTCGGTTCGAAGACGCCTACTGATGTACTGTTAAGCTTTAGAGTAAAGGAAATTAGAATAAGGAGTAAGAGGGGATTAGAGAAAAGAATAGAGAGGATAGAGGAGTTTAGGGAGTTTATAGGCCTCAGTTAACATTACCTGGAAACTTTCTCGACTATCTTCTTAAGCCTTCTTGTCCTCAAGTATATTGTAAGCTCGTATACCCCGATTACTAGTATGACGATCACTATCAGTAGTACTATAGTCATATATAGTGGATACCACTGTTCGACTATCGAACCAAAGATCTCTATTACGGGCAAGGTTACATCTACAAACACTGTTCTTCCTCCAGTAATCTCTACTTCTCTAGTTACTTGTCTATTGGCTATGGATACTGTTATGGAGTACTTACCAGCTGGTAGTTCTACATTAAGTTTTCCATTTTTCAATACTAGTTCTTCTTTTACTCCATCTTCTGATACTATTTCAACATATGCCATTCTAAGAGGTTGCCCTAGAACGGTTTTAGCTACTATGGCCAATCTCCCTATAGTATAACAGGTTACCGAAGTGTTATACGTGGTTATGACTACCTCATAATCTATACTAAATCCTCTCCATGAAATTACTCTTAGGGTAATAACACCTAGGGGGACATCTCTTATCGAGATCCTCCCTTCAGAATCTAAATATCCTTCTACAACAGTTCCATCTAGCTTAATAGCCTGAACCCTTGCTCCCGCTAATGGAGAGCCAAATGGACTCATGACACTAATGGGCTCTGCTGTTACTATGGGTAACATTAGAAGAGGAAACATCATTAATATTATAAGAGTCAGACTCCTCATAGTATCCCTCATACTATTACTGGCTATAGGGAAGAAAAAAGGGTTACTCTTATATTAACATTGGGAGAATGAGCAAAGCTTATGAGTGAGAAAGTATAGAGCAGTATAGATAAGATCCTAGAGAAATACGATATCATACGCGGGGGTGCCCGAGCCAGGTCAAAGGGGCGGGACTGAGGCTCCCGTGGCGAAGGCCTGCGTGGGTTCAAATCCCACCCCCCGCACCAATCTTGAATTCTCGTCTATCTAAATCTTATTCCGTTGTACAGTAAGGCCTATAATGGAGATACCGAGTGCAGTTCTAAGTGGGAAGATTTATATGGGACTATTATTATCCCAACAATAAGGTGGGAATATAAAGGTGGTCACGATCGATGAAAAGGGAAGAGTTACCATACCCTCCGAGGAGAGGAGAGCGCTTAGCCTTAAGCCCGGTGATAAGCTTATGGTCAGCGTAGAGCGAGGAGCCATAGTACTGAAGCCTATCATACCTAAGCCTGTTAGAGTTAAGGCTCATAGGAAATGGGGTAGGGAGGCTTTTCTTAAGGTAGGTGAGGCCACTTTTGGAGATTGAGAAGAAAGTATGGGATGTTAACGTGCTAGCTATTTTCTTAGTAGAAGACCATCCAGGTCACAACTATGTATTTCCCGTAGTGGAAGAGGGTTTAAGAGGTGTTTACATACCTATAGTACTCGACATAATACCTGTGCGTGTGCATTGGATACTTGAGAGAAAATGGGGTATAGATGGAAGGGAAGCTAGTAGAGTGGTTATAGAGTTTCTCAAGAGGTATAAGACTCCCAGATATGTTCCGCTCGGGAAAGAAACCATCATATATAGTTTCAAATTAGCTGATAACCTTAAACACGACGTATATGATTGCATATACCTAGCCATAGCACTGCAAGAGGGTGCTAGCTCGATAATAACTACCGATACAGATTTCGAGAGATTATGTTCAGCCGTAGGGATCAAGTATGAAAATCCAGTACCGAAGGAAATCCTCAAAAAGTTCAGTTCCTATCCAACCACATAAGTGGTCATTTATAGAGACAGCACGCGAGATGCGAATTGATATATGAATCTAATTCTTTACATAAGAAACTTAGAGACATTTTGTTTTACCGCTTTACTACTTCATATCTTTTTAATACTGTGTATTTCATTATGATTTAATTTTATCTGAGTCCGACTACGAAAGCAAGGGATCATTGTACTATACATTTTTAGATGTACTGATCCACTACTTTTCTCAGTGGAACTCGGATTCATAAAGACTCATACCTCTCATTATCTCATCGAGATCAGTGGTCAATTATAGCATTAAGAAGTAACATCTAAATGTTCACTCTACTCAAAGAGATACGAAAATAAATACAGTGAGATAATTAGATATTTCAGTTCATGTGGATAATCTTAATTAATCAATCCTCTTTGTACGATAATAGAAGCATCATACTGAAGCATGGCGCCGGGGGAGGGATTCGAACCCTCGACCACTCGGTTAACAGCCGAGCGCTCTACCTGGCTGAGCTACCCCGGCGAGTATAGTGGGTGCTCTGAGTTCCTAGTAGTCTTTCTACTCCTTTTAGAGAAGAAAAGTATATGTAAATAAGTCTTCCTATTGAAGGACTATACGCTTGTTTGAGTACTTGGGGTATTTTGGAGACTTCAGAGACATAATACTCGTATCCCTTCCTTGTAATGGAGTAGTGGAGCCATCAGGCTTAGCCGATGATGGCACCTTCCGTAACCCGTGCCCTGTGGTGTGCGGGGAGTTTAGTGGATGAGGAGGGCGAGCTTGGAGATAGCCAACTGTAATGAAGGCTCCGCTACACATCAAAAGTTACGAAAGTAGCTGAGAACCAGAACGGTAGAAATTAGTACCATATTTATTAAGTTACTTTTCCTATATAGAAGGTGGAAGTATATATGCCTGAGGTAACTGTATCCCACATAGATAGCCCAGAGTGTATGGAAGAGCTGAGCTATATTTTCGAGAAAAATAATCCAGGATTTAAAATAGGTGTAGGAGTAGTAAATACTGAAGAAGGTATAGAACTTAAGACTGAGTATGGTGGAGTTAGGTATATATGGATAATGAGAGGAAAGGGCGAGGCGTATATTCCAGATGGATATAGAACACAAGAGGGAGATGGAAAGAAACTACCAGATTTTTACGAGGCGGATGAGCTAGATAGAGATGTAGCAAATGCTCTAAATATACTTAAAAAGCGTCTCAATTTAATCTCGGAAGAGGTTCCTTATGGAGACACCATAAGAAACTGTGTTAGATCTATATTAGAGAGATATAGTGAAAATAATGTATTTCAAGGAGACATTACGGGAGAGATAGCCCAGTTAACACCTCTAGGGCGAGGCGGTTGGTGCCATACTACCTGGTCCGAAGATAAGGACGTAAACGATGCTATAGAACTCCTCATAGAGAGATTTGATACTATCGGGTGGTCTACCAAAATACGTGCCTCATACGAATCTCTAGGGCCTGGCGATCAGATAGTAATTAAACCCTATGAAAAGATACTCGTAAGAGGACATATGAAGTATGTCTGGATTGAGGACCTGGAGGGTATTCCACCACGGACATCAACCTTCAGAAGAGTAGAATACCTGAAGGATCTAACGGGAGGTTGTAATATAGCATTCGATCCCTTTAGAAGACTAGCTTTAACATGGAATGTGAAGGGGATCTCTAAGAATAATCCAGATGGATATAATAGGGTTAACAACCATATCGTAAATATGGCCGAGGAGTTCTCTAGAACTCACTTCCACCCTTCAGAGGCTATAGGAGGAGGAAAAGCACAGCATGAACTATATCTAGTCCTTGAGCCCTCTGATCTTAATCTTAGAACCTATGGCAGAAAAAGCTTTGCCTACTTCTTCCCTGATCTAAACGACCTATCTAAGTACACTAAAATAGATCTAAAGCCGGGGAACATAGTATACATACCACCTGGAACGGGACATAGAGCCGCTAATGTTCTAGCAGCGGTTATAACACTCCCTGGATTTAAGCCTAGAAATGAGTGGTATATAGACAAAAGGATTAAACGTCTATATGGGGGAAGAGTCCCGTATAATGAATTCATGATATCGGTATCTTCCAGGTATGATGTACTATAAATCTTCATCAATACTCTCCTAAATTCTTATCTATACTAAATCCTCGTAGTTACCTTTATAAGATAAAGGATGTTTTCCCAATCATGAATGGTATCGAGGATAACCTATATATAACATTCACGATGGACTGTGAGCGTATTAAGAAGTTCTCTCCACCAGGAGGACCTGAAAGTTGGGAAATTAGTGAGAGGGCAATAAGAGGGTACTCGAAAATACTCCTAGAATATAATATGAAATGCACCTTTTTTATAGTACCTGAGACAGCTCTTAAGCATAGGGATATCTTTCATGAAACTTTAGACCACGGTTTCGAGTTAGGGATGCACTATCACCCACAGAGCTTCTTAGATGGAAGATATACCAAATATCTAGGAGAGTACAGTTATGAAGAGCAGTTAAGTCAATTAACTCAAGCACTTGAATACTGGAGAAGTTCAATAGGTTTTAGGCCCTACAGTTTTAGACCTGGTAATGCGTCGTCTAACGAATACACCTACAAGGTACTATTTGAACTTGGATTCAGACAGACTAGCACTTATATTCCTCAACGAAATATCCCTAAGTACCACGCTGTATATCTGGATGCTAATCCTTATCCGCATCATGTGAATAATATGGATATATTTGAAGTACCTATGACCTCTGATATAAGAATAAGGCCTCCAGTTAATAAGGATCCTCCACATTTGAGAATAGAATGGGGGAATGTTGATATTTTAAAGGAGATAGTAGATTTTTGGATAGGACATCTTATAAAGAAGAAAATTCCCGTAAAATCTATAGTGATAATAACGCATAATTTCATAGATTATTCAAACGAGAGTTTAGAGTATACTATCAGGTTAAGAAGACTTATAAGATACATACTAGAACGAGCAAAAGACTACAACTTAAATCCAGTACCCGTAACTATAGAGGAACTACATAGGCTAGTTGATGAAATGGAGATAAATGTGTAGTGAATCAAACATTGTTAATGTGCTAGCATATCTTATTTATAGTCACCTAGTGGGCCCGGGGGGGATCGAACCCCCGACCTCCCGCGTGTGAGGCGGGCGTCATAGCCGCTAGACCACGGGCCCTTCTTAATCCTTATACCGTATATATTCAATCTCTAGGTCAACTATTTGTTGTACTTCAAGTGTACTCTTAAGCTTTACTTCAGGAGGTACTATTAATTAACTTGAAAACTCTATGATATCTCCTGTCACTGGTACTTCTACTTTTAACCCTTTTTCTCTAAGCGTGTTAGCTAGAGCTAACCCTCCATGAGGTGTAGTATGGACTATTAAAACTTCATCAGTTCTAAGTCTTTCTATAAGATTAAGTATTCCACTTCTGCTAGTATGAGAGGAGAAATCAAACCACTCTAGTCTAGCCTTAACTTTAACACTACTTCCTCTGTTAATAGGTGCTATACCCTTCGAGAGCACAGTTCTTCCAACACTGCCAGGAGCTTGGAAGCTTACTAAGAAGATACCATTTCGTGCCTCCTCGCACATTCTTCTCAAGTAGAATCTAGCAGGTCCTCCCTTTAACATACCAGCTGGAGTTACTATTATATTTTGTCTAGTCTTGAGTATGTCCTTCCTCATACTCCTACTATCTACTTTAACGGCTACTTCTAGACACTTTTCGTATAACTTAGGATCCCTCAACTCATCCTTGTACTTAAGTAGGATACTTGACACCCTTCTAGCCATACCATCTATGTATATGGGATAACTATCTAATCCATACTTGCATAGTATACACAATATCTCCTGTGATCTTCCCACGGAGAAGGACGGAATCAATACTGACCCGTTACTACTAAGTATCTCCTCTATGGCTCCTATTAGTAATCTCTCTAATTTTTCTCTAGGCGGATGATCGTAGAGCGCGTAAGTAGCTTCAGTTATCACTAAATCGAACTTCATCCTAGGTATCTCAAAGGCTTTAAGGAGACAAGTATTATTCGTATTTATATCTCCAGTTACTAGTATTCTCATCTCTCCAGTATCTACTATAAATGATGCACTTCCCGGTATATGTCCAGCATCTACGGGTGTCACTGTGACAGGACCTAGTTCTATGTTCTCTCCATACTCTACATAGACGACATTATTTAGCATCTTTTGGATCTCCTTAACCTCAAAGGGTAGATGGTACTTGGAGATTTTTATAAAATCCCTTAGTAGTATATCACTTAACTCTGCAGTAAGCTTAGTAGTATAAAGTGGTATCCTCTCACTTACGTACAATAGGGGTAGTACTCCAGAGTGATCCAAGTGAGCGTGTGTTAAGAATACTGCACTCAATTCTCTAGGTCTAACATGCAGGGGAAATTTGGGTTCCTTCTCTGTAATCATAGCTCCATAGTCGAAGAGAAGCATTTTGTCCTCTATCTCTAGTAGTATGGCCTCTCTTCCCACCTCTCTTCCTGCTCCTAGTATACTTATCCTAACCTCTCATCACCTTGATCAAGGATAGTGCCATGGTTTAAAAATATAGCTTATGCTCCTCTTATTCATAAGACCAAACCTCCTCCTAGGTCTAGTCAAGTGTCTATATGCTCTTGGAGAAGGTATATAGATACCCGGGTCTACTAGTGAGGGTAACTCTTCAACGACCTTAGTAGCCTTCGGATCCCTATATCCACATTTAGTGCATTTGTAACCTTTACCTCTTCCCATAGACTTCATCCTTTTTCCACACGAAGGACAGAGTGGTGCTCTTTCAATTCTTATCATCGTAGGTTTAAGTACGTGTAACATCTCTACATTGAGGACTTCTCCATGCCTACTGGATGCTGGTCTCACTCCTCCATATACTACTACACTATCTCCACGATTCAACATCTTAGCTATTCTTGTAAGGTTACCAGTATCTTTGTAGACTATACATTCGATCGTACGCTCTCCATTGAATACTTCGAATACTACATGCCCTCTAGGAAGTATACGTACTCCACTAATTACACCTCGTACTATGACGGAATTATAGGGTGCAAAGAGAACATTTTCTCTAAAGTGTGCATTTGTTCCTTGATTAGTCCTAAATATAGTCCATCTATCAACAGGTTCTAGTGTTCTTATTATTGAGAAAGCCTTAACTAGTACCTCAGGATCCTCTCCTCTTATACCGAATAGTACAGGGTCGGGTCCTCTAGGCATTATTAGCGCCCTCCTACTTTCATAGTCGTAATTAGCATAGGTGAGATCTCTGAAGATCCTATCCATGAGGATTATACTATTTACATCCACCTTTCTACTAGTACCCCAGTTCTGTGGTTCTCTATATGCTATGAGTTCAAAGGTATAGTCATCCATTACAGCTCCTAGAGCTGCAACTGCTCCTATAAGCCCTTTCCCTTTCTTCCAGTAGATGGCCTTTATGCCTATCTTCTCGATTAGTCTCATTACCAAGCTAATAGGTACTATTTCTGTTAGCGCTCGATAGTATATCTTAGTGAGCTCACTTGATATCTCTCCTACTAGTACTGCAATACCAGGATCGGTCTTAGGATGCTTCATATCACAGTATTTTTCAACTATATTTTTAACTAGTTCTATAATATCATTCAAATCAACATTCTCATTGATCTTTAACCTAAGTACAATTGCTCCATTTCCCCTAGTCTTGAAGGGAACGTTAGGATTTAGTCTGACCAGTAGAGGATAATCCAAAAACTCTATATCATTACGATTATCGAGTATGGATGATATGTGAGACGCTATGTATGTAGTACATCCACCTCTGGGGGAGTCTGTATCATCTATGGCTATACTTACTAGCATAGTCTATCTTGTGAACCCCTCTGCTACTATCATAGTAAGTGTTGATCTAACCCTCTCTATCTGTCTAATCCTATTACTTACTATATTCTTAAGCTCTTCAGTATCCTTCACCGACACTTTAGCCAGTAGATCATATATTCCATAGACTATGTAGGCTTCTTTAACACTCTCTATTCGTTTAAGCTCTTCTAGCACCTCTTTCTCTGCACCCACTTCTGTACCTATTAGTACGAAGGCTTGCATCTTCATCCCTCCATTAGTCTACGAACTAATCCTTAAGTTTAACGAATGTCAGAGGCCAGTATACTTTAAATATGCATACTTACTAGAGTTCCTCTTAGAGTGT
>CAZFTG010000009.1:0-43336 GCA_964522205.1 uncultured Thermoproteales archaeon | reverse complement strand
TTCCCCACACATAGGACATAATGCTTTAGGCATTGTACCACCAACTATACTTTTCCCCTATAACTTATAGATTTCACTCTGAGAATGTAGTCTCTTTTTCACGGATATTGACAGCTACATAGATTTTAAGAATCCTAAATCAAGTATTACTATAAGATACCTATGGATGGAAGAACCTATATTACTCCTCTTAACCCCTCCTCAGCAATCAAATCCCACCTAGCACCTAGGGCTGATATATGTCTATTGACAAGTTCAAAACCCCTTAGTCTTACTAGCTCTTTTCTATGTCTTACTAGTTCCTCTTCATGTCTATGTTAGAGCTACGCATTATCCATATAAGGTTTATTTAATAGAGTTGAAGATAAGTGGGCACGAATAGATAGATAAATAAGTGTCAATCTACAACTATTGAGAGTATGAGTGAAGAAGCAGTAAGTGAAGAGGCAAAAGAGGAGTACCCCACCCACACGCTAGATGGTAAAGAGATTAAGCTATTTGGTAAATGGTCCCTAAAGAATATAGAGGTTAGAGACCCAGGTCTTAAGAAGTACATTTCTCTGAAACCTGTATTTGTACCCCATACTGAGGGCAGACATGAACACAGGAGATTTGCTAAATCTAAAGTTCCAATAGTCGAGAGATTGATCAATAATATGATGAGACCGGGAAAGAACACGGGAAAGAAACACTTGGCTACTAATATAGTCATGACGGCATTCGAGATAATACACTTGAAGACGGGAGAGAACCCAATACAGGTTCTAATTCGAGCAATAGAGAATGCAGCTCCTAGAGAGGAGACTACGAGGATCATGTATGGAGGAATACTCTACCACGTATCAGTGGATGTAGCCCCCCAGCGTAGAGTGGACCTAGCTCTTAGATTCCTCACAGAAGGCGCCAGAATGGCATCCTTTAACAATCCGAAGACTATAGAGGAAGCTTTAGCTGATGAAATTATAGCAGCAGCTAATAATGATACTTCAAGCTATGCTATAAGGAGAAAGGAAGAGATTGAAAGAATAGCACTCTCAGCGAGATAAGTGATAGAAGGAATTGTACATAGACCACGCAAGGCCTTGATAATAAGACTTGACGAAGCGAGCGCAGATCCTGTGAAAAAGTTTATGAAAAGAAGGTATAATGCCTAACTTGCTCAGGCTGAAGTGAAGAGGAGTCTTTATTAAAGTCCTACCAATACTACCTACACATACTCCGACTAACTGGACTACTATAAGTACTGGAGCTTGACTGGGAACTCATGGAATCACAGAGGTCCTTTCCTTAATATTAAGGGTAGAAGATTCGCAAATATTCAGGCTTTATGGAGATAGAGTTGGAGGTGTAATATTCACCCTAAGGGAGAGGCCTGTAGAGAAGGGCGTGGAGTTTGTCTACACACAGCGAGGTACGGCTTGAGTTCATTGAATGCATTTATTACAGTGGTGGAACCTTGGTTAAAAGCGGGCCTATGAGTTGAAGAGGATTGTATGGCTCACGGATATAGCTCCCATTATAGCCTTCCCTCTGGGATTCCCACCTCTCAAGGACCCTGAAGGAGCAGTACTTTTCGAGGCTTTTGATGAAGACTTTATAAGATGTATTTTCCAAGAATTACCTAGCTAAATGACGGTGAACAGTATGGTAAAAGCAGTGAAGCTAAGGGTATTTATAGTACCTCACTGGCACTTTGATGCACTATGGCAACTGAGCTTTGAGGAGTACTTTAACATTACCGTGAGGAACTTAATAGATTTGCTTGAATTCTTAGACTTAGAGCCAGAGTATAGGTTTAACTTAGATCAATCAATCTACGTTGAAGAGTTCATGAGACGCTTTCCTGAGCTTACAGGTAAGTTAAAGGAGGCTATAAAAAGGGGATTAATTGAGCCTGTGTGCTCGGGTTTCACTCAACCTGATTCCAATATACCTAATGGCGAATTTTTAGTTCGTAATATAACCATTTACCAGAAATTCATGGAGGAGACATTTGGTGTTAGGGCGAGATGTGGTTGGTTTATTGATGTCTACGGGCAATCAGCCCAGCTTCCTCAAATATTCAAGAAGTCGGGAGTAGAGTATTTCGTGTTTTGGAGAGGTGTTCCTGATGGACTTCCTAGCGAGTTTCTCTGGGAGGGTATAGATGGCACTAGAATTCTAACGCATAGAATGCCCTTAGGCTATGGTGCAGGATATATACCGACAGGTGAGTGGAGGTACTACTTTTTTATACACACTACAACTGACGAGAGTGCAATAGAGTTCCTTAACAACCTGATAAATAGATTGAGAAAGTGGGCTTCTACCAACAATATCTTAATCCCTAATGGAGGTGACTTCACTCCTCCACAACGCTTCCTTCCGAGTGTCGTCAGGAAGTGGAGAAAGCAGAGAAGGGACTTGGAGATCTACATAGCTACAGCAAGTCAATTCTTCAAAGCAGTAGAGGAATCACGAACTAAACTTCCTATAATAAGGGGTGAATTTAATCCTATATTCAGAGGAACCTATAGTGCACGAATTGAAATTAAGAAAGCAAATAGGGAGGTTGAGAACTTATACTTAAATGCCGAGAAGTTCGCGAGCATAGCTTCACTTTTCAACTTCACCTACCCTAGGAGGGCTTTAGAGAAAGCGCTTAAACTCATACTTACGAACCAGTTCCATGATGCTATAAACGGCGAAGTTATAGACGAAGTCTATGAGCATATAATGAACAACTACAGGACAGCAAGGGAGCTATGTAGCGAAGTGCTAGAGGAAGCTCTTCAGGAGATTACGGACAAAATAGATACGAGGGGAAATGGTATTCCTATAGTAGTGTTTAATCCATTGTCTTGGACCAGAACTGATATCGTAAGCGTTGAAGTCGCATTTGGAGAATCTAAGGTTAAGGGTATAAAGCTAAAGGATTGGAAGGGGAGTGAAGTTCCGTACCAATTTGAGAGACTTAACAAAAACCCTGACGGGACCCTAGGATACGCTAAGATCGTATTCACTGCCGAGAATATACCGTCTCTCGGTTATAAGGTATATTACATTGTTCCTAGCGAGAGAATGGATGTAGCAGAGTTTAAAAGTAGTATAAAAGTTTCCGAGGAGAGAGGACAGTATACTTTAGAAAACCAGTACTACTTAGTGAGTGTAGATCCTCTTTCCAAGAACATTGTGAGGATCTATGATAAGGAAGAGAAAAAGGAGGTCATAGATAATAGTAGATATCTAGGAAACACTATATTCAGTGAGCCAGATTACGGTAGCGTATGTAATGTCAACGGTGAAATAGATGCCCATCAAACAATAACCCCAATTGGAGACTTGCCAAATCCAGACATCGCTAATAATACTATGAAAAATGTCTCACATGGTAGAGTCATTGAAAGAGGGCCCGTTAAGGCGACGATATACAGCTACGGCGTACTGGAGAATACCAAATACAAGCAGTACATTATGATATACGATAAGATTAAGAGAATAGATTTCGTCACCGAACTCGACTTTGGAGATGAGCATCGAAGAATAAGGGTAATATTTCCAACTAACCTAAGGAATGGAGAAATATGGCATGAAATTCCTTATGGTGCTATAAGAAGAGGAGAAGGCGAGTATCCAGCTATGAATTGGATCGATATATCCGGTGACGATTACGGTGTAAGTCTAATTAACCATGGCATACCTGGAAATAGCATAGTTAAAGGCGTTATGATGTTAACACTATTAAGGAGTATTGATGCAATGTACCTAGCGACACCGTTTAGAGAGTTAAGGCTTGAGAAAATGAGTAGAATGTACTTGGAGAGAACTGGAAAGTACTTTACATATTATGCTTTAGGGCCTAAAGCTCTTGAGAGAGGACACCACGTATTCAAGTATTCGTTATATCCCCATAGGGGGAATTGGCGTGAGGCCAAATCCTATAAAGTGGCATTAGAGTTCAATAATCCATTGATACCTGTTAAGACCACTAAGCATGAGGGCATATTACCAAAGGAGTATAGCTTTATCTCGATGAAACCTGAAAATCTAGTACTAACTGCTGCTAAAAGATCGGAAGAAGGCATTATAATACGCTTTTATGAGGCCGAGGGAAGGAGTGCTCGAGGGAAAATAGCCTTCTTTAAAGAGGTAGAATCGGCATGGGAAGCCGACTTACTAGAAAGAAAGATTGAAAGATTAGAGGTGAAGAACAAGGAGGTACCTGTAAAAGTTAAACCGTTCGAGATAGTAACCGTTATTTTAAAACCTACTGAATAGAGTTGATATGACTAACAGAACTTTAACTAAGTTTAAAGTGAAAAGTTTTTGAGATATGGATAATAGCCTCTGAGATCTACGAAGCTATGCGTTACTACAACCCTAGTGAGTCGATCAGCATGTGAGAGAAGACTAAGCCTGAATAGGCGGTATAGGAGAATGAGAAACAGAAAGTGTAGTTTTGATATGGGTGCTTCATCGGTTCACTTGAAAGCCCCCTCCAGGAGAGGAGGGAAGACTATCCACTATGAAAGAGATAAATACTACGAAAGTAATGGAGGGTCAGAACGGTTCTTAGGTGAACTTTCTTTAACTTCATCCCCAATCGCAACCTCATGGAAATAGGCTTAGAGTATTTATTTTAAATTCTTAATAACTAGACATCTATAGTAGGTGAAGGTGAACGCTATGAGACATACCTGGTACCTCGCTTATGACTCGAATATAAATGAAAACGGACTAGAGAAAAGAAAGTATAACAAGTATGACGCCGTACTTTTGAGCCCATTCCCTATCCCAGCTAAAACCTTTACCCTTCAGGGTGAAGAGGATGTCGAAATTGGGGAAGAATAGAGTAAGGTTGAAGAAAGAATATAGTAAGTACAATCTTTTCATACTAGACTGCGATGGAGTAGTGTGGAGAGGAGAACATCCTATAGAATCAGCTATTAGAGCTGTAAAACTACTAAAGGAATTAGGGAAGAAAGTAGTTTTCATGACTAACAATGCAACGGCCTCTAGATGGGATTATTCAAGTAAGTTCGACAGAATAGGGCTTCATATACCGCCTGAGGATATCTATACTAGCGGTTATGGAGCAGCAAAATTTTTAGAGGGAAGATTTAGGACAGCCTATATCGTAGGTGAGGAAGGACTTAGGATAGAGCTCGAAAACGTTGGAGTGGAAGTAAGAAATTATGCAGAGAGTGTAGTAGTAGCATTAGATAGAGGAGTAACCTACGAAAAGATAGCACTGGCAAGTAAGCTCATTAGAGAAGGGGCATACTTCATAGCTACGAATAAAGATCCGACTATTCCCACTGAGCAAGGAGAGATTCCGGGAGCGGGAGCTATAGTAGCTGCGGTAGAAGTAGCCTCAGGTAGGAAACCAGATATTATCATAGGTAAGCCTGAAACTTTCCTCTTTAAACTTATCTTAAAAGATAATCCTACGCCTAAGGAAGAGATCTTAGTAGTGGGAGATAGAATTGAGACTGATATAGTGGGGGCTAAGAGATTTGGAGTTGACTCTCTAATAGTACTAACAGGAGTTACTAAAAGGGAAGATCTAAGAAAGTTAAATATTAGACCTACCTATGTAGTGAATACACTGCTAGAGATTTTTGAGTAGAAGATATTGTATATGTAGATATTACACAAATATTACCTAAATAACATGTTATAGAATACTTTCATACAACTCTTAGGTAGCAGTTATACAATACCTCTTTGAAAATACTATTGGTGGAGAACTTGAAGACTATAAGAGTGTCCGAGGATACACTTGAAGATATAAAGGCACTTAAGAAATTACTAAAGTGTAGATCCTGTGATGAAGTCGTTAGGACATTAATAGTAGTCTTCGTCAAATTCTCGGAAATGGTGCCCAGGGATAGAAGAGAACCCCCAATGGGAATGTATATTTAACCTCCATCATAATTGTCCTCTAAAATTTTAAAAATTTATTTCGATATCCTAATCAAGATCTAGGGCTAGATGTGATCAAGACTCCATACGTAGAGTGGTAGTGGGAATAATACTTGAAGCTTACTAGCTTTAAGTCCTATAGTCTCTGGACCATCAAATAGGAGTCTAACTAAAGACTGCTCATCTAATAATAGCTCAGGTTTAGTATCTATTTCCTCGATCACTACTTCTCCTCTATCTACTTTCAATCTCACACTTTCCCCAGTCTCTATAACACCTATGGAAGTATCTATCTGTAGATTAGCTCCTCTCTCAGAAAGTATGGGGGAATAGGCTTTTAACGTATCCTTAAGGCTTATTACCTTCACCATTCCAATAGGTTCAAATCTCCATAAGTAACATACTCGTCTAAGAGCTAGGAAAGTATCATATGTATAATAGGGACTACATACTTCAGTTTCAAGACCTCCGTACTCCTTACCCAAGGTTGTCAAAATTGAGTATATCAAAGGGATTAAGTTTTCGGGAGATCCACCATACTCTATTATACGATTTGGACAATGTTCGCTTACAAAAGTTACGTAAGCAGTCTTATCCTCTGAGAGAAAGGCCATCAGTCCGGGAATATCAAATAGTAATTCGTAATCTCTCCTACTCCGTTCTATTACTATAGGCTCACTATCGTGTAATCGAATTATACTATCCAGTAGCTCATCCTCACCTCTGTATCGTACTATCCCTACCTTTTGAGGCTTCCATTCAATCTCAAGCGACCTAGTAGAGATCTTAAACAGGGGATATTTTCCAGCCATTTCATAGCCAAAATGACCATATCTCTGTCTATCACCCCATAAAATTGATATAGGATAGCCTTCTTTTCTCATCTTATCTATAGCGTAGTTCATGAGCTTAGTCATAAAACCTCTTCCCCTAAACTCCTGCAAAGTAGCAACTCCACCTATACCTCCCATCATTATTTCTGCTCTTCCAACTTTCATTTTAAGTGGAAAAATTCCGACATGCGATACTATTCTCCCATCCACTTTTACCACTAGTCTATTATCATAGTCTACAGTTTCTCTACGCCAGACATGTGGGTATCTTCTAGGAAAGTAACCTCTACTATGTCGGTAAGCAGTCTCCAAGAGTATCATTAGTTCATCGTAGTCATTCGGTCTACAGGTAGTGATTTCAGTATCCATGTAGAACGATAGTACTATATCAATTTAAAATGTTTCCCTCTAAACCAACCTTTTTGAAGAGGGAGAACTATTCAATCTGGTGGGAAAAATGGGGTTAAAGACTAGTAGTATACATGCTCATGGGTATTTCGATAAGACTACGGGAGCATTCATACCCCCTATCTACCAGATCGCCATGTTTGAACAGCCGGGGTGGACGAGAACTACTGATAGGGGTACTGATCTAAAGTACTCTAGGGAAGAAAACCCAACAGTACGTGCCGTGGAGAGGACGATGGCGTGTCTAGAGATGGCAGAAGATGCACTATGCTTCTCAAGTGGCATGTCTGCTATAGCGACACTATATCTATCTACTTTAAAGAGGGGAGACACTCTGGTAATCCCTATGGAGATGTATGGTACGACTATACAACTAGCACTTGATCTTCAAAAATATGGTATTAGAACCATATTAGCATGGCCAGAGACCGAGGAGATAGTTAAAGAGGTAAATAGAAAGGTCAAACTAGTCTTGGTAGAGACTATGACAAATCCCACATTGAGAGTCATAGATGTACCGGAGCTAGCTAAAGTGTGCTATGATCTAGGGGTCACTCTAGTAGTGGATAATACATTTGTCACACCAATACTCTACCAACCCATAAAGGACAAAGTCGATATAGTCGTCCACAGTATGACTAAGTACATAGCGGGTCATAACGATGTGATAGCGGGAGCAGTAGTTGGAGAGAAGAAGAGAATACTAGAACTCTGGGATTGGAGGAGAAAACTCGGCTGTATACTAGCACCCTTCGAAGCATTTCTCGTACTAAGAGGAATGAAAACTCTGAGCATAAGAGTAAAAACACACTGCGAAAACGCACAAGCGATGGCAGAGTTTCTAGTAGAACATCCTAAGGTGAAAGAAGTACATTACCCAGGTCTCACTGAAGATAAATATCATCCTATAGCTAGGAAAATGTTCAAAAATGGCTACGGTGGTGTTGTTAGCTTTAGGATAAAAGGAGGATCAGAAGAAGTATTAAAGATCTTTAGTAGATTAAAGATTATTAAGACGGCACCAAGTCTTGGAGGACCAGAATCGCTTATAACATATCCTATTATAAGTGCAGCTAAAGTCATTCCAAGCGACATTAGAGAGAAGCTGGGTATAACAGAGGATTTTCTCAGATTATCAGTAGGACTTGAAGATGTAGAGGATCTAATAGAAGATATAGATAGAGCCTTAAGTAGTACCTAGAAGAAGGGGATTACTATTGAGAGTGAATCCTGAGAAGTGTAGAGAAGTAGCCGATATAATCGCTAGTCTAAAACTACTAGAAGACAAGTTTATAGATACTGAACTCTATCCTCCACCCAATGATCCCGTAGAAGATGTACTTAGGTTCTTCTTCTTTGTAGTAGCTATAGATCATAGGACTAGAAGAAAGGGAATACATTACGAGGAGTTTGTAGATGGAAAAATGTTCAGAGGATCTGAGCTCCTCTTCCGGTTGAGTATTATCAAGTATAACTCAGATAGAGAATTCTTTTCTCCATACAACATGTGTAATATGACTACTGAAAGTGTAAAAGAATGGTTAAACTATGGAAAAGCTATTATATGGGACCCAGAGATTAGAGCCTACTTACTCCGAGATTGTGCTATTAAGATATTAAAATTGTACAATGGTAGTGTGAGTGAGATGCTAAAAATGAGTAAAAATAGACTCCGCTACCCTACAAGAGATGGACTTCTCGATAGACTCAAAGTATTTAGGGCCTATGAAGATCCTGTTGAAAAGAAGTCTTTCCTATTAGTCAAGTTCTTGATTAGAAGAGGATTATTCACTCCTATTGATCTAGACAATCTCCATGTTGCAGTCGATAATCATTTAATGAGGGTTGCTATAAGAACGGGAATACTACATTTAGAGGACTATGAAATCCCCTGGTTTAAGAGACCAATAAACTACGAGGAGGATATTATAACTAGAATGTACGCTAGAAAGGCGTACAAATTAGTAGCCAAGATTTCGAATATTAATCCAATGCTGTTAGACGATCTTATATGGTCTCTAGGAAGAAGTTGCTGCTTATATGGAGAACCTATTTGTGATAGTGGTCAAGTGCCGTTGCTCAATAGTAGAGGATGTCCCTTCAGGAGTATATGTAAAGCCTATTCTAATAGAAGATTAAGAATGCTAAATGAACTCGAATACTTAGACACATGGTACTACTAGTATCCCATAGGATAAGGATATCAACACTACTAGACATCTTGTGGTCTTAAGTGGTTATTGCGACCTAAACATTTAAATTCATCGTAAATACTAACATGAGAGAGCGGAGGGGCTAGTAGCAATGGCATCAGAAGGGACGCCATTAAAAATGTTGTTCAAAAGTTTGAACAATACAATACTAGTAAAACTTAAAGATGGTAGTGAAATTCTTGGAACCCTAGAGAGATGTGATCCTAATATGAACATGATACTTCTTGAGGCTAAAGAGATAGATGAGAATAATGGTAAACCCCTCACTAATTATGGGATGGTTTTTATAAGAGGTAGTAATGTACTGTTTGTAGTGTTCGATCCATCTCAAGTAGTATATGAGTAATAGTAATAAAAACCGAGAGAATAATCTAAAATCTTAAATTTATGACGTAGGCCCTATTCATGGGGGTAGGACTTGAAGCCAAAGGAGGACTTTATCGAGGTAGAAAAAGTTGATTGGAAACCTATGAAATACAGAGAATTCGAGATAGTTGAGAGGAAAGGTAAGGGACATCCAGATTACATAGCAGATGCCATAGCTGAAATGGCTAGTAGGTATCTGTGTCAAATCTATAAAGAGAGGTTTAATAGAATACTACATCATAATGTAGATAAAGTCTTAGTAGTAGGAGGACAGTCGTGGAGGACATTCGGTAGCGGAGAGGTCCTCCAGCCAATATACATCATGGTAGCAGGAAGAGTAACTACAGAGGTAGAGTGTAAGGGTTCCCGAGAGCAAATTCCAGTAGGACCCTTAATACTCAGAGCAGCACGGGATTGGCTCAAAAACAACTTTAGGGAGTATTTAGATGTAGATCGTCATGTTATAATAGATTATAAAATAGGGTGTGGAGCTACAGATCTAACTAGGCTGGTAGAGGAGGAGGTTCCACTAGCAAATGATACATCAGTAGGTCTGTCTTTTGCACCACTGACCGAAACTGAGGAACTTGTTCTTAAGATTGAGAATTACCTAAACTCACCAACACTAAAGAAGGAATTACCTGAAGTTGGAGAGGATGTAAAGGTAATGGGATTGAGGAGAGGAGAAAAAATAGATATAACCATAGCAGTAGCCATGATGTGTCAACATATAACTAACTTAGATGATTACAAAGCAGTAAAGGAAGAGTTAGAGGAGAGAGTTCTGAAGATAGCCTCAAGGATAACTGAAAAGGAAGTTAAAGTTCATGTGAATACTGCAGATGATTATTCCATAGGAGATAAAGGTGTATACCTGGTCGTAACAGGTACCTCGGCTGAGCACGGAGATGATGGAGCTACAGGAAGAGGGAATAGAGTACATGGATTGATCACACCACTAAGACCTATGTCACTAGAGGCTACTGCTGGTAAAAACCCTACAAGCCATGTGGGTAAGGTATACAATGTCTTAGCTGATAGAATAGCTAATAGAATCTATAAGGAGGTAGATGGAGTAGAAGAGGCGTATGTATCCATGTTAAGTCAGATAGGTAAGCGCATAGATAATCCTCAACTCCTAGGCATCTCAGTAGTCCCCGAAATCGACAGGAGTTTTAATGATATTCGATATGAGGCATCTGTTATCGCTATGGAAGAGTTAAGTGTAGATAATATTCTAAAGATATCTAATGATTTAATACAGGGTAAGGTAACGCTATTCTAGCTGACTTACTCTATATCTACGGTACTCTTCGAGAATTCGTAGTAATTCCTTACTATCTTCTACCTCTTTTCTCAGACTCTCCTTTAACTTTTCTATAATCTTTCTCACATTTGAGCTTATTACTAAACTATTCTCTAACACTACATACTCTAATCCCGTAGAGTTTAACTCCAATACCGGTATACCCTTATCGTTCAATTGCCGTTTTATATATGGCGCTATTTTATCTCTTACTATAACTCCTCTCACACCTATGGAGTACATCAAATTCACATCCTCTATTTTAAGGCTTTCCGGTCTTCTAACGAAGATTATGTCATTATATAGGTCTAAAGTACTCCTTGCTATTAGCGATTCGTAGGATACTATGTTCTCCGCCTTACCGTCTAATAGATGTTTAAGTATTCTTTTCCACTTCTCTATAGTCCTCTCTTTACTGACTAACATATTTTCCAGCGATCTCTTCTCTTCTTCAAGCTTATGTATTCTCGATACCAACTTGACCGAAGTCTCCTCTCTGAGGATCCTCTCGTATCTCTCACTCTTTATCTCGTTCAGTTTCTTCTTCAATTCATCTATTATTTCATCTCTTTTCTTAAGCTCTTGCTCTAATTTATTGATAATAGTTTTAAGTCTGTTGATCTCTTCTATCAAATGCTTTCTCTCTATACTACTCTCCTCATGAACTTTATGAGTATCTACTCTAGGTACTACTGTCTTAGATCTAAGTATGAGATCTATAGCATCTCTTACACATTTCCCTTTGACTATCAAAGCCTTTACCTCGTCTAGTCTAATATCACTCAACCTTCTTCTATTAATCTCCTCTTCAGCTCTCTTAAAGAGATCACTATAGTGTTCATAGGCTTTCAGTACTGCAGCTAGAGCATCTCTTTCATGGTTATTAGCTAGTTTGACCAACCCCCTCTCTATTAGCTTCGCAACTTCTCTTTTCTTTTCATCAACGGTCAGTGGTCTCTTGGGGTAAAATAATATAGCAGCTAGTGATGCCGCTAACTTTTTGGCATACTCTGAGGGAGGATTCACATCGGTGGCCACAAGAATGGGTTTTCCATGCTTTAGTAAAATCCCTAATAGACTATTCCTACTCAATCCTCTTCTACTAAAGACGGAGATCACATTACCTGAGAGATCCATAATAGCTACTCCAGTAACCATTCCGGGATCTATACCCACCATTAAATATCTCTTCTGAACCTCTAATTTACGTCCCCAAGGTCTTTTAAGCGGCTCGAACTGTATTTCTTCCTTTATCACAGGTCTGACTACAACTCTTATATCAGGGCTTTTAACACTCTTGACCATACCTTGAAGTGCTTTTTTAGAGGTATAAACTATAAATAAGCTCCTAGTGAGCCCTCCCTCTCCCTTTCTTACGAAAAGATCATAGTCTATTCCAGCTTCATCCAAGGAGTACTTTATCTCATTAGTAGTTCTCAAGACCATAGCATTTAGGTTTCTTTCAAAGCGTCTAGCGCTCATTCCTCCAGAACCAACACTTCTACTTCTAGTAACGAGTATCAAAGTCTCTTCTGCCGTAACCAATATCCTACTACCAATACCCATCATAGCTAGTCTAGCTATAATTTCAGCACTTCTAAGAGGGGCAAGTTTTCCACTCGTCAGGGGTATTAGTCCATGTCTTTTAGCTAGAGTTTCAAGACTCTCGTATCCTTCATGAGTTTTCGTTACCTGTACTATCTCCGAATACCTATTGATCTTCATGAGTATCTTCTTAACTATGACAGGGTTTGTCGATAGTTCGAATATGTTATCTAGGGCTACAACATCCGGTCTCGATTTGCTGATGAGTCTCACTAGTCTTCTCAGTCCAATACTAGCGTACTTCGCTTCTACACTATTTCCACACAGCAGTACTACTGAGAACTTGGGCTCCCCCTTTTCAGGACTCTCTCCTGGAAGTATATCCACGCCCATTACAGTCCTGAACACTATATTACCCCCAGTTCATCGAGTATACTTTCTACATCTAAGTCTACCTTATATTTTCTTCTAAAGAACTTGGACAATATGAGTATATCCCTTCTTAGGAGGAGGGGGGCTGAAGGATGTATGCTGGGTACCCACTGTGGCCAGTCTATTATTAATACTTTACTTCTCTTCTGAATTATTACATTATACTCGCTGAGATCGCCATGAACTACTTCAGCTTCCTTAAAGGCCTTTTTCACATTCTCGATTATCTCATCAAAAACTCCCACCGGATCCTCTAGTTCTGGGCATTCATAGAGGGGTATACCCTCTATAATGGACATCACTACCACATGTCGATTCCAACTTATAGGTTTCGGCACTGATACTCCTACGGGGTATAGGAGTGTTAGAGCGGTGTACTCTCTCTCGGCTGCTAATCTAGCTTCATACAACCATGATATATGTCTTCGTCTTCCTACGTAAACTCTCTTCTTTCTGACCTGTCTAAAGCTAGTTCTACCCAATCTATGGAACTTAACTGCTACTCTAGAGCCCGAGGGAGTTATACCTTCATACACATCGGATTCCTTACCTACTCCTAGCGGCTTAAGACTCAAGTATCTGATAACTCCTCGCTTGTAGAGCGCATCTAGAGCCAGACAATCGTATCCCCTACTGGTTAACATATAACCTACATATGCCCCCTTTCTACGCTGGACTAATCCTAAGTTAGAGAGCTTTAGTAGTCTACGAAAGGTGTACTCTAGATCTCTCTTAATCCATTTGGATATGTACTCTAGGGGGACATATTCACACTTGCCCATTCCTATTTCTATAGCCTTGAGTATCCTAAGATCTTCTTTGTTAAGACTTCTAAGAGCATCTACTACAAATTTCACTAGACCACCGTAGTAAGTTTTAAAGCTATGTCTTCGTAAGAATAACGGATGAAGAGACAGCTCGCAACTGAAAATTGATGAAGTCTTCGATTACTGACATTATATAAAACCAAGGATACCCCTCTTCACGATATCTTTTTCTAGATCTACTAGTGTGATACTCCTAGTAGCAGGAAGCGAAGTATTTATCACAAGTGCTCCGCTTTTTAGTCGAACCCTATGGATCTTTGAATTATGAGCATGACCATGGAAGGCTAAGTCTACATTATACTTAATTAATAGGGATTCCATTTTTGTACTTCCCAACTCTTTCCATATACTTTTCCTCTCTCCCTCTAATGTCTTAAAGGTTACAGAGTAGTGGGATAGCATTATAAGTAGCTGTACCTTTCTCTTGAGATTCTTAAGTATATTTTCTAATCTCTTTAGTCTACTATTGTACTTGGATACTATGTCTGGTATATTTTTTCTTTGCCAGAGTGTAGGTCTGTCTAGTACACCTCGTGTACCCACAATCCCTACTTTATAGTTACTGATGTTTATTATTATACTTTCATCTCTTAACCATGTTATTCTATCAAACCTGCTGACTATATCATCCTCGTACTGTTCGTACTCCTCATTACCCATAACCCCTATTATACTACCTTCATAGTATTTCTTAAGCGAATCCAGCACTCTACTATACTCATAGACCTTCCCCTTATTGATCATATCCCCTATAAACATCAGAATTTCTACACTATCCCATGGAGTGGATTTGATAGCATGTCTAAATAGGTCAATATATCTAGGCGAGTGTACATCGGCTACTGCTGCTATCATGGATATATACCATCTAATATCCGTAATCAGTTAATTAATATACACTCTCATACATAATAGTAGCGGATTAATAGAGAGACGGCTGAATGCTCTTGGACAAAATACGGGTAAAATAATGTCATCACTTGCTTTCTTCCTTTTCCTCTTCCTTCTTTTCTTCCTCCTCTATCTTCTTTAGTTCCTCCTCTAGCTCTTTTTCAATTTCCTCGATAGGCTTAGGTGGGGGTGTTGTCGCCAATGTATACCCTATCCATGCTAGTATCACCAGTACAGCGCCTACAGCGAGCATACCTGTCAATTTTAGAACCATCACCCACCATTCAGATAGGAATAGTGCCCATCCATAGACTATCAGCGCTATGATAGCACCTACTAACATCAGTACTCCTATCGCTTGATCCTTGCTCATGGTAGTCTTATAGGATTAGTCCAATATATATTTTAGTATACAAAATCATTTTACTAAAATCTGAAATTAGTACATTATTTACTGACAATGACTTTAGAGTTACTTTAATGGGAAATCTGTACTACAGACTTCAGACCTTCTATATAGAGCTAGAGAGTTAAGAAAGAGAATATAAATCTCGACAGAGACTAAGTATAGGCTACGAGAGGGAGAGAATATGCCACATCGAATAGTGAAGACCATAGAAGGAGTCCTCATGAGGATAACCACTACACCCACTGGAAAAGTTTTACAGGTAAGATTAAAGACCTCTAGAGGGGATTTAATAGTCTCTAAGGAGATGATTGCAAGTGGAAAATGCATACTCAAGGATAAGCGCACTAAGAGTACTGATGAGGTAAAGGTTGAAAGTTTGAGAAGAAAGCTCATGAAGAACGAGTATAGGGCACTTCAATACGCTGTAGAACTTATATCAAAGAGTACATAGGTATTGATTTTACTTTCACCTAACCCTTACTATGAGACTTATATTAGCGTAAAAGTACCTATCAAGGTGTAAACTTGAGAGAATTTAAGGGTAGAGTTCTTAGCCACACCTCCATTCAAAACGCTATTATGAGAGTAGAGAAAGGTAAGGTAAAGGTAGAAGACCTGGTCAAAATAAAAGGAGATCACTACGACTTCATAGGTGTTGTAAGAAAAGTTTTCGTGGGAAACCCTATACTCAACAGATATTCACCTTTTCTAGTGACAGATCCTAAGGCAGCAAAAGGAATGGAGTATATTAATGCGGTAATAGAGTTATTAGGTGTAATTGGGAGTGAAGGATTTGAACCCTTTGTACCAGAACCCCCTACGACAAGTAGTGAGGTATTACCACTTGAAAAAAGCGACCTAGAGATAATAATACCGGTGGGTAAAACTATATACATAGGCTATCACAAGTACTCGAAATGGGATATACCACTAAATCCAGACTTCCTATACTATCATCTGTGGATAGGAGGGATTACTGGATGTGGGAAATCCCATACTATAAGAATCCTAGTAGACGAGCTCGCTAGAATAGGTAAGAGGGTTTTAGTATTCGATCACTCTGGAAGAGATTATGTACCCTACTTCAAGGATAAATACTTAGTTGTAAGCGATACAGACATAGTACTAGATCCAGAATCTGTAGCACAGGCTATAGCTAGTAGAGCAAAACTCGATAAGTGGCTTAGAGAATATACGGATTCGGCTACGATCCTCTACGTACTTACGGGAGGAGAGAGCTCTATGTTCGAAAGAGTGCTTAACTCCCTGTCAAGAGAGAACTCCACTACCTCACCATCGGTGAATGATGTAGATCTCAAGAGAATAGTATGGAGTAGAGAGAAGTATCTAAAGGTACTGTTGAGAACGGCTAGGCGTATGGGAGCTAAAGGGGCAACTCCTCTCAAACTGACCTTTAAGATACTTCAGAAAGTTCCCCAGGACACCTTTAAGAGGTTGAATGAGAGAACGTATACCTATAGTGATATTGTAGACCTATTGTTAAGTGGGGAGAACTGTATAATAGTAGATCTATCGAATGAAATAATGGAGATCAGGAGGAACATAGTAGCGGGAATACTAGACGAGCTATGGAGGAGAATAGAGACTAAGGGAGAACCTGTAGATACTATAGTGATAATAGACGAGGCCCAAAACTATGCTAGTGAAGGCTGTTATCCAGCCAATTACACCATAGCTAGGACCGCTAGAGAGGGTAGGAAATGGGGTCTAGGATTAGTACTGGCAAGTCAGAGATGGATCTCTGACATATCTACAGATATACGTTCAAATATAAACAGCGTAATGTTCAGCAGACTTCAAGTAGCTACTGATCTACAGGAGATAGGAAACATAGTAGATGTAGGAGGAATAGAACTAGGAATACTAGGGCCTGGGGATTTCTTTCTAGCGGGATTATTGAGCCCCTTCAAGAGACCAGTACTACTACACACCTACAGTCAGTTGAGGGAGAGGTAGATGGAAACTCGTGAAGAGTTAGAGGAAATAGACCTCCTAGATACGGATTTGATACTCAAGCTGGAGAAAGAGGCCGAAGAATTAATCGAAAAGTTAGAAACTGAAAACTCTCAGATACTCGAAAATCTAAAACTCATTTCTGAAAATTTTCAAGGTAAGGTTAAGAGATATAGTGAACCTGAGAATGAGTACTCCATAGTAGCAGTAGACTCCTCCTACGATCCCCTCCCCTTAGACCTATTTATAGGAACTCTCTGTGCTATAGTATACGGATATGTACATTATCCTTCTGGTAGGTATAAATTATCTACGACTATACTACCAGTAAGACAATTATCAGAGAAGGAAGAGTCCAGCAGATTGGTGAGTTTACATGCTGATCTCTTAGAGCTTAAGACTATGCGTAAATGTCTAAAACATGATAAACTCCATTTCAATACTCTCGTAAGAGACGGAGATTTCCCACCTACAGAGATATTTTTCAAGCCCTATCACGAGGCCAAAGAGGCCTTTAGGAATAGGCTTATAGAGGTTACTAAGAACATCTTCAGTATAGCACAAGAACTAGACATAGGAGTAGTAGGCATAGTCAAGAGAATAAGAACATCACTAATTGCCTTTAAAGCTGGTATGGGAGGGGAGCTAATTGGAAAGCTAGGAGATCTACTCGTAGCATCAGCAGTACTAGGAGAAGGAGAGTATCTAATACTCGGTAGATATGGAGATCTAATAGATAATGAACCGCTATTCCCAACTTATCTAAAGAGGAGAACAGGGTCAAAGAACATAATAAGCACATGGAAAGAGCTTGTGGATACTGTACCTCAAATAGAGGATGTAGTAATAGCATACTACAAACCTAGTACCAGAATAGCAAATCCTATAAAACTACTATGTTGGAACATAGATATAGACGATTTTATAAAGTTCTGTATTGCACATACTCCTCAATATCCTCCATACCCTGACTTTCTTAACTTGATAGATAAAATATGTCTAGAATATTCAAAGAGTCTTAAGATTTCAGATCTAATGTGGTATGCTCTAGCAAATGTCCTAGAGAGGAAGGGAATGAGGTACATCGATACCCATAAGGGCAGTATAGATCTCCTTAGGCCCTCTAGCATACAGAAATTGGAAAGTATTGCTATGAAGTTAGCCAGTATAATGAAAGCTCTCAGATAGTCTACCGAAAAGATTAATCAATATTAAAGTACCCTAACCCCATGAGTTAAAGTGTATAATCCTTTAGTACTTGAAAACATAGAGAAATCTATTACGTGTAGAGTACCTCTATATAAAGTTCTATATTTAACACTACTATCGCTTGTGAAAGAAGTAGGATTAAAGAGATCTAAAGTGATCATAGGACTACCTCTAGGTCTAAAAGTGAGTATACCACTAGAGATCATAGGTAGTACGTGGTCTAATATCCTACACATCTTCTACTATCCCGACTACGAGGTGTTAAAGATCTTTAGGCCCAGACCAGGATGGGTAGTAGTGGATGTAGGTGCTTTTATAGGACTGTATACTCTTAAAGCAGCTAGGTTAGTAGGCAATAACGGTATCGTAGTGTCCTTAGAACCCTTTACTGAACACTATACGCTACTCAGACAAAACCTGGCACTAAATTCACTACATAATGTGATTCCGCTAAGATTAGGACTGGCAGGTTCAAGTGGTACTAGGAGATTATACATCACTAAGGACACTATTAACTCCACTATAGTACGAGGTTACGCTGAACGTATGGGAGGTGTAGAGAAGATAGAGATTATCAGAGTGATTAGTTTGGAGTATCTATTAAACATTCTAGAACTAAAAAGAGTTGATCTGCTCAAGCTAGATGTGGAAGGAGCTGAACTCGAAGTACTAAAGGGATCAGAGGGTATCTTAAGGAGAGGAATAGTGAAGCGTATAATAGTCGAAACACATAAGGAGATAACTGATGTACAGATCCTTTCGAGAACTCTTGAAAAGTTAGGATTTAATGTACTAATCTATAGTGATGCAGAGGCCCCTTTACAGGAATTCATTTTCGGTATACACCGAAAATAATCCAATATTTCAAGCGTCTCTTCTTTATGATTCTATTATCTTAAAAACCATGAAATTTAAGAAGTACTACTATTAAGAAGTGAACAGAGTTCCTTTAATTTCTCCTTATACTCAGCTATAGATACTTGAACACAAGAGGTAGTAAAGTAGTCTGGTAGAAGTTCGAGATATCTCTTGTATCTAGTATCAGCAGCTATTATAATGGCTTTATCTCTTTCGGATCTCAGAGCTCTTCCCATAGCTTGAGAAGCTTTTCTAAGAGCTGGGATTACATATGCGTAATACCTACCTTTTTCTTTTCCGTAGAGCTTCTCATAGTACTCTATGTATTTCCTGGTTCTAGCAGTTACTTTATCGAAGGGTATACCTACCAGTATTATTGCCTCTAGTTCTTCTCCTGGAAAGTCTGTACCCTCAGTAAACCTTCCACCCATGGGTGCTATCAGTATTCCATTTCTCTCCTTACGACCCCTGAGTTTAAATTCGTCTAATAGTCTTCTAGCCTCATCGCCTTTCATATCTCTCTTCTCTATGAACAGTTCTCCATAATCATTTATCTCTTCTAGGAGACCTGCTTCTATCAGCTCGTCCTGAACTCTATAACTAGCAGTAAATACTGCTCTATTCACGTTAAGTAGGCTAACAAAGGTCTTAATGACATCTATATATTTCCTACGCATATCTTCACTTAGGTGTTCTCCTCTTGTAGTGACCCCTGTCAGTATCATAGATCTAACTTTTTCTGTGCTGTAGTGAGAAGGTACGATAGTGTAGGTATAGGATTCTAGACCCACAGTCTCTGCAAACGCATCTATAGGCTTCATAGTTCCGGACATGAAGATTACACATCTGAACTGAGACCATATGTCAGAGAGGACCTCACTTGACCTCATATCCCAAATTTCTAAGATTAAATTATCCTTCTCCACATTAGCTATAAAGGCTATACCCTCTATTTCATATAACTCTAGTACACTAAGCCAGAATGTCGCTAGATGATATAGTGACGAGCGGGGACGTTTCCCCATCTCGAACAGCTTCCTCCTAATGCTCTCTCCCTTCTTCTTCATATCTTCAAGTAATGCATAGTCAAGTATTTCGTTGAAGTCATCTACACTAAAAACTCTATCCTCTTCACCACTACTACGGATCTCCTTATACATCTTTAACATTCTAGCCTTGAGGATCTTAAGATGATCTACTAGCCTGTTATATCCATTTTCAATACACTCTTTTATAGCTCTCTCGACAGTACCTAGGGTAATCTTATCGGAGTATAGGTTAATACTCTGCAGATTATGGGCTTCATCCACGACGAGTATAGCTCTCTTGAAGTTTAACCTATACTTGAAGAGTCTACCTATCTCTTCCCTTAAAATGTAATTGTAGCTCATAGCTACTACATCAGCATAGTTGAGCAGGTAGTACTGAAGCATATATGGACAGAGATCCATCTCATAACCATATCTTAAGATCTCTGAATAGATCCGAGGCCTAGATATGAGTGAGGATATATCGAGACGCCTATTAACATAGTTCAAGAAGTACTTACACTTCTTCTTCATTCTTCTGCATATATAAGTAGCATCTTCATAAGAAGTAGTCTTAAACATATCCCTAGCTAATAGACACATATCGCTTTTTCCTCTAAAGGAGAAACCAAAGACTTCAATTCCACACTTATCTACTATAGTCTTCAACTCCTCTATAGGTCTGTCGGCTTCATTACCAGTCCTCACGATCCATAGTATTTTGTAGTCAAGATCCACGTAAGGTAGTAGAGTAGCAAGAACTACTGGAGTCTTACCGAAACCCGTAGCTGCCTGTATGATTATGTGTCTATCTCTCTTCTTTAAGCTTTCTTCTAGAAAGTTTATTAGTTCTTCTTGTCCTCTTCTCGGAATGTACGGAAAGTATTCCATCCTCGTTTATACAGTAGTTCCACTAGATAAGTATAACCATATATTAATTAAGATATCTTAAGCATCTTATCTCATATTTGTGATCACTTCTATTTCTAAAAGGGAGTTTATTATAAGGTTTATATCTCTTATTTCCTATTTATGTATTGAATGTTATAGTTTTAAGGAACTCGCTCTTATCCTCGTATCAAGGTCAAGTATGAGAAATTCTCTTCATAATCTCTATAGCAGCTTCATGAGCGTTTTCTAGGACAAGAGATATAGGTCTATCGCTATCTTTAATATATATTAGTAGTTTAGAATCTATGCTCTCAACTTTGACTATATCCACATATTCAACAGTCAGTAACATACTTGAAGGAAGTATAGTCTCAGTAGATAGTAATTCATTCATATCTACCTCTACTACAATATACCTTTCTGTAAGATGGAGTGTACTCAAATATCCTCTAAAAGTCTTCACATTCGATTTCATACGATTACCTATTCTCCTCATATCCTTTAAGTATTCCCATTCAAGTTAAATTCCTATTCCCAGTAGGCTTAAGCTTTAGCTATTTTCCATGAATCCTCAGATTAATTTCTTCTAATACTTCTTGGAATCTATTCTTCATCATACACTAAGCTAAATAGTAAAAATATAAATTAGAATACAGATTTATACATGCTTAAATGCTATGAAGTTTACTTCTAGTAATGCACCCTTAGGAAGATTACTCACTTCTACTGTAGTTCTAGCAGGAGGATCTTTTGGAAAGAACTTAGCGTATTCTTCATTAAAATCTGGAAAGTCCTTTAAATTCCTGAGGAATACGGTAGTCATCACTACATCCTCTAAAGTGAATCCCTCAGCTTCAAGTACAGCTCTTATATTTTCTAGAACCCTCCTAGTCTGTTCTTTTATACCACCATTTATGAGCTCTCCCGTCCTGGGATCGATAGCTATCTGTCCAGATCCAAATATGAAGTTACCTACTCTAATCGCCTGAGAGTAGGGACCTATGGGCTGAGGTGCACGTGTTGTGAATACTACCTTTTTCATATTTCCCACCGATTACTAATATCCTCGGGATTTTAATCGTATTCTGTATTCGTAGATCGATATGACGTGCTTAGGGCTTAGCTCTAATAATCTCGCTCTTAGTTGTACATGTATTTTAGCTTCACACTGGGATCAAGAGTACGCCATAAGAGCATCTGCTTCCTTATATGATCTACGAACTTTCTGTGTAGTGTAATCCACATATACCTCTTTCCTGTCCTAAGTTCAGAGTATACTCCAAAGATCATTTTTCCACTTTTAGTCGGAGTGGCTATGATTTCTACGTACTCAGATACTGCTACATCTCGTGGTGCAAGCATGACCGATAGCCTGAGAACTAGTCTCTTTTCAGCCCTCTCCTCCATACTGGGTGCTTCCAGTACTTCGAACTCTCCAGTATACTTCTTCTGAAAGTACTCAGCTAGATATCTCATCATCCCCCACCCTTCTCTATGACTACTCACTCTGAAGGGAAGAGGAATGTACCATTTATTACCGCGGGGAGTTGTAGTTATCTCCCATCTTCTCCTGAGTGATGGAGTTACACTCTTAGATATTTTTAGTGCAGGATAGGTACATGATAGGATTACAGCCAGTATTGAAAGGAGAAAGGCTAAAGGTAAGTGTGGAGAGCTCATGTCCATTGGTATATCGAACCCTAGTAGTTGAACTATGGTACCTGTACTTGATGCTACTATATAACCAGCGACAACTCCTATTATCGAGTACATAAGTCCCTCAGTAATAGTCATAAGGGCTATATGTGTAGGAGCTAGTCCGAGTGATGCGTATGTACTTATTTCTTTCCTTCTCTCATAAAGAGACCCTAGCATAGTACTTGAGAGTATGAGACTTACGAGGAGAAAGGGTACTATTAAGCTTTCGAATCCTCTAATCTTATATCCCCTGATAGAGATCATCATATAACTACTCTTTCTATTACTATAGTATACCCTATAGTTTCCAGACAATTGCCGTGAGATCATCACAGCCAAAGTATAAGGGCTCTCTTTAAGAGATATTAATACGGATATTATAGTTCCCCCCATTTCTATTAAAGTATCGAAGGGTAGTATAACTAGGAATTTATCCTCTTGAATAATCCCTCCTCTAGTCACGTAGAGAGGTGTTACTAATGCTCCATCTATACCTTTAAGTTCTCGAAAGATATCATTGGATATAACTCCTACTACTATGAGCTTTCGAGAACCCAATAGAATAGTATCTCCTATCTCCACACTTAGAGCTTCTTTCAAATCCTTCGATATTACAACAGTTCCAGCCCTACTATGCTTAAACCACGTACCTTCTATCAATGCTCTCTGTAGAGCTATAGGATCATCTGGCATTAGACCTACTATACTCCTCCCGACAGACATTCTCTTACCAGTTCTCATACATAGGATCGTACTTCCTGATAAGGCAGCTCTCGGATATACTCTACCTACATCGCCTACGAATCCACTTATATAGTCTACTAGGAAATAGGGTAGTGATGGCCCATCAGGTACCTTTCTCACTAAAACTCCTCCATAGGGAGGCTTTTCGTGAAGGAACCTAGGAATAACAATATCGCCTAGTCTCCATGAAGTTAGAAGGGTTATGGAGATGGTCATGAGAATTACTGTGATTATAGTCAGAAGGGTTCTAGCTCTTCTCTTTCTCATATTTCTAACACTAGTATTCATTGATGCTACTGCTACGTCTAGTCTAGATAATTCGATAAAATGCTCTCCTATAATCCTCCTCCTCAGCTCCATAAGTATACCATAGTTCTCCAGGATTAGAACTACTACTGAAGTAGATGTCGTCATTAGAGTTAGAGTACTCAGGAAGAGAAATATCGGATTTGGATGGACTTTGAATCCCGGATGAAGTAGCATGAGCAGTAATAGTGTAAGTAGTGCAATGAGTGATGTACATAGTGCATTTTTACCTCCTCTACCACCGGTAACCATCTCTCCTACTATTATGGCAAAGGGTAAGAGGAGGAATAGGAGTACTATATTCATCGTAGTTATACTATCATAAATGTCCCTTAGTATAGAGTAAGCTCTTCTAGCATAGTGAAGCATGCAGTAGGTCAAGGTAGGTATGCATGAGTAGTCGCCCCTGGAGAAATTTCCAAGGAGGTATTCGTATGTCTCTAGCGCTCTCTTACGGTACCCTATAACTGCTCCTATAGAACCCCTAAGAGTCGGTTCTTCCACTATAGGGGTTAGCATACTCTTAGTACACTCTAAAATTTCCTCACCTACGTTCCATGGGGGTACCTCAATATAGGCTCCTTTATCTAGCGTAATATCCTCTAATAGTGCTACTAACTCTCCAGTTTTAGTGGTCATAATTACATCAAGTCCCACCTCGCATGGAACCATTACTACTATTCTAAATGCTAAGGGATTGTATTTAATCGGCTCCAGAAGCTCCATTAATGTAGGTGATATATAGGTGTTGTATGTAGTTAGTTCTTCTCTAGTATCAATCCTAAGCACTTTCAAGTCTAGATTCTCCTTAACATCTATTGGATAGAAGGTATTCGTATCCAAGAATACTCCACTCACTACTATAGTACCACACTCGAATAGAGTACAATTTATGTATAGAGTACGTGCATAGTATACTGTCTTTACATTCTCTCCTTTAACGTTAGTATAAAATATTCTCGACGATCCATTATCTATAACGAAGATGGATACCCTATAGATGATGTTACGTCCTAATTGTCGCTTGAGACCGAATACTCTAAATGTTCCACCACGTTCTACTTTCACAAGAAAGAAGTTCTTGAAATTAGCAGTATGTTCGATATATGCTATAGCTACATATCGATCTCCTAGTGCTTTTAAATTCACACTAGTCCGATTGAGATAAGTTATTCTTCCTATCAACTCGCTAAGTCCCCAGTTCCATACATGAGTATACATATCCTTAACCGCTGTAGTGGGATCCTTAATTATAGAATAGACTATATAGTAGACCACCTCAAGCTGTGGTAGTAGTTTTGAGAAATTTACATTATCTAGGGTATCTATTAGGGGATAGTTCCCCTTTCTTATAGTGTAAAAAGTTAGCGAGGGTATACCCGCACGATTGAATACTTCAGCTAAGTGCTCTGCTCCTATCCTAGCAATTCCTCCATGTAGTGATGGTAGTATACTCATATGGTACTCTCTATCATGGACTATGTAGGTTCTCATCGCCGCATCATACCTGCCTATGGTATCTGCTATGTAGTGGGATAGTTTCAGCATGCTTTCCTTCATTGGCCCAGATATATGCCCCCAATCAAATGGTCCATAGAAATCCCCCTGAGCGAGTGCTAGAAGTAGAGAGCTATGTGTGGAAAAGTCGAACGCAAAGGAAATAAATCTCTTAATCCTCTCGTAGAATCCGATTTGATGTAGTTTTTCTCTAAGGAAGATTCTAGCACCAGCCATAGATACGGCAGCTCCTGAGAGAGCTGCTATCACAGTAGTTCTCGTAGGCTTGGAATTACTTATTATCCTAGCGAATTCCAGGAGCGCTGCTATACTAGTAGCATCGTTAGCTCCCGGAGAGATTGCTGGAACTATGGATTTAGTGTCGTAGTGTGCTACTACTAGGACTATATCCTCTTCGAATCCAGGCATCTTTTCCTCGGTTCCGGGTATCACTGCAATGATATTAGTAACATTAATGGATTTCCAGTACATATTTAGGTCTAACTTCACGTAGACTCTCTGCTTCTTCAGAATCTCAAGTAGTACTTTAGCGTCTTCGGCTCTTAATAGAGCACGTGGATATCTTATGGGTATTCTCATAGTCTTTAGCATACACTCTCTTAAAGTAGTGCTCTGTGGTTCTATGAAAATTACAGCCCGTATACCTAGGTCTTTTAGAATAAGCCAGTTCTCTCCGGAGTTGAAGTCTAGTAGAACAATTTTTCCAGAGAGATCTATTGATCGCAATTTGGATAGTTCTCCTCTACCTAGATATACTAGTTCCCCTCTGATCTCTACATCCATAGCATCGATCATATTAGGTTCTAGGGCAAAGACTCTGAATTTCCTCTTCACAGGTGTAAGTAGAGTTAGAGAGGAGTTATTATCATACGGTACTAGTACATTATAGTTTTGAAGAGTTACGTTCAGACCTAGCTCATTCTTCAGGTAATTATAGATGTATAATGCTGCCTTCGCACTTCCGGGATAGCCCGTGTACCTGCTTTCAAGAGAGGAGAAATAGACTACATGTCTCTTTATATTGTCGAGATCTATATTAGAGATTATGTAATTATAATACTGCTGATACATATTATCAGAGGTCTCGCATAGGCACTCAGTGATATCGAATAGAGTGAGTACGACTGTTATAGTGAGTAGTAGAGTGATTATTCTCATAGTGTCTACCGCGTAAGTATGTCTAGGATCATATTAAGATTCCTAGAGTTGAATCGTTCGGTTATCTATTCATACTACTTTAAAGTTGAATCCTCTCTTTTTCAGTGCTTGAATTACCTCGTTTACTACCTCAACACTCGGTACCTCTACAAGTATTTCTACCCTAGCCACTCCAGGTCTGAGCTCCAGACTATTCCTATCGTGTTCGACAGTTACTATATTACCATTGACTCTCGCTACTATATCTATCACCTTCTTTAAGTAGCCTGGCCTATCTGGTAGAATTCCTCTTAGTTTCACTAGTCTCCTCTCTAGTACTAGTGCCCTATTTATGATACGAACTAATAGTGGCATATCCACGTTTCCTCCGGAAATTATTGTTACAACATTCCCCTCTACTGAGAGCTTATTAGCTAGCAATGCCGCGATACTCATAGCTCCAGCAGGTTCTGCTACCGTTTTACACCTCTCCATAAGGAATAGTATTGCTCTCACTATCTCATCATCATCTACTAGTACTACATCATCAACTAGCTCGGATATTAGCTTGAAGGTGAGATCTCCTGGAGTTTTAACCATCACTCCATCTGCTATAGTACTCACTCTGTCCAATGTAATTAATCTACCATGCTTTAGTGATAGGTAAATAGCGTTAGAGCCACTAGCCTGAACTCCATAGATCTTAATCCCCCTCCTTCTCTTCTTTAGTACTGTAGCTATCCCTGAGATCAACCCACCGCCACCTACTGGTACTATTACAGAATCTATTCTATCCAGATCCCTGAGCAGTTCTAGACCTATAGTACCCTGTCCAGCAATTACCTTTGGATCATTGAAGGGATGTACAAATAGTGCATTTCTCTCTTCAGCTATACTTGTAGCTTTCTCATAAGCTTCATCATAGGTATCTCCATAAAGTATCACCTTAGCTCCATACCCCTCTGTTGAGCGTACCTTTATCATAGGAGTATGTATTGGCATCACTACTATAGAACTAAGACCTAGACTATGGGACGCATAGGCAACCCCCTGAGCATGGTTACCTGAGGAGGCAGTCACGCAGAGGCTGAAGTCATTCTCCCTTTTAGATCTCCATATAGCATAGTAAGCTCCCCTCACTTTAAAGGAGCCTGTTTTCTGTAGATTCTCTAGTTTTAAGTATACATTAGCTCCTATCATTTTACTAAGAGTGAGAGAGGTTACTAGGGGAGTTCTATGAATTACATTTTGAAGAACCTTATCCGCCTCTAACGACATCGTGTATATTGTATCTTCAAGATCACCTGTCATATCCTTCATCTATAGACCTATGTAGTACTTAACTATTTCATTGTGATTGAATCCCATTCTAATAAGGTGACTTTATTAAGACGTTATACCTAACGACATACGAGTGAAACAGTATGAGTACTACACCTAACAAGCTTGTAGTTATTGGATTTGATGCTCCAATTGCTAGTAAGATCTATGAGTATGCTATGAAAGGAGAACTTCCAAATATCAAGAAACTCATAGATGAAGGTGTCTATGCTGAAAATTGTCTAGTACCCTATCCCACCATCACACCGCCTAACTGGACTACCATAGCCACAGGTGCATGGATAGGAACTCATGGTATAACATGTTTCAGCCTCCATAAACCGGGAATGCCCCTTGATAAGACCTACCCAGCTTTCGACTCTCGTGACTGTCGAGCCGAGTACATATGGCAGGTAGCTGAAAGGGAAGGGAAAAAGACCATAGTAGTTAACTGGCCGAGTTCATGGCCTCCTACTTTTAAAAATGGAGTTCAGATAGGTGGAGCAGGCCTGGCTGTAAATGAGTGGAGACCCGGACCTAAGGTATTCTCTATAGCCGATGCACAACTATTCACTACCCAAGATCTACCATTAGCTACTAGAGTAGATCTAAGGAGTGCAAGAGAGTGGCGTGGTATAGATTCTCTGGAGGGAAGGCTAGAAGCTGAATTAAAACTAGAGTATCCGAGAGCTAAGTATAGAGTACTAGAGCCTAAACAGTGGTACCTGCTAATGGAAGAAGTAGAAGGTGAAGTTAGGATAATTATATCACCCGTTAAGGATATATCTAAAGCCTATACCATACTCAGAGTAGGTGAATGGAGCGATATTATAGTAGATACCTTCTCCACGGAAAAAGGGCCTATTAAAGGTGCTTTTAGATTTAAGCTACTCAAAGCATCACTAAATACTAGAGAAATATCCCTCTTCATGACTCCAATATGCGCAATGGATCCTAAGGAATTACCCTCTTATCCCGAAGAAATGGGGCGTGAAGTATTGGAAAACGTTAAAGAACTACCTTTACCAGCACATGGGATATATGACGCCTTATCCCTGGGATGGATCGATGTGAATACATGGTTAGAGGCTATAGAAATGGAACATAAATGGCTAGCATCTACGGTAACCTATCTTATGAAGAGAGTAGACTGGAGTATGGTATTCCTACACGCACACTGTCCTGATTGGGCATATCACGCCTTCATGAGAAAGTTAGAGTTTTCCGAGCCAGAAGAAGAGGAACTGTATAGAAAGGCCGAATTGGAGTTCTATAAGAGCCTAGATAGAATGGTGGGCAAAATTCTTCGGGAAGTAAATTTAAATGAGACTATAGTTATCCTGGTCTCAGACCATGGAGCTAAACCCTCTCTCTATGAAAGACCTAGTATCCTAAAGATTTTAGCAGAGGCTGGACTGGCCGATTACAGAGAAGAGAATGGTAAGATCGTGATCAACTGGGAGAGAACTAAGGCAGTACCCCAGAGGGCTGCATACATTTACGTAAACCTCAAAGGTAGAGATCCTCATGGAATAGTAGATCCCAAAGACTATGACGAGGTCAGAGACGAAGTAATTAAGGCATTATATGATTATACGGATCCTAAGACTGGAATAAAGCCCATAGTATTGGCTATTAAAAAGGAAGATGCGAGGATTATAGGATTATATGGTGATAGAGTAGGGGATATAGTATACGCTCTAGATCCTAGATTCAGGGGTGAACACGGCTCCTTCTTACCCACTGCTGAGCTAAAAGGTAGATCTCTAAAAGGACTTCTGATAATGGCGGGTCCAGGTATAAAGAAGGGGTATCTAATGAAGAGGACATGCTGGCTTACCGACATAGTACCTACAGTATGTTATCTAATGGAATTACCCGTACCTCGTAATGCAGAGGGAGCTATACTATACCAAGCACTTGAAGATCCGGACCTGAAACTCAAGGAGCTAAGGAAGCTGAGAGAAGAGTATAGAAGGTTGAAAGCAAACTATGAGCGCTTATTGAGAACTATTGAAAGTGAGAGATACCTGACACATAGATACGAGTTATAGGTTGATATTAGCTTTTTCAGACGACAAGTTTTTAAGTGATCTAATGAGGGGTATTCAGTGAGCATCTTGCGCATTAATAAAATACCGATTATAGAAGGTTTCTTCATAGAAACTCTAGAGAGGCTAATATTTGATGTGAAAGGATTGGTACATCCACCTGATAGAGTGATAGCCTATGTGAGATATGTCCCAAATAGTAAAGGAGATAGGATATCTAAAAGGGGATTCAGGTATAGCAAGATATATAGTCTTCAAAATAGAGAAGAATTTCTCAAAGCAAAATACCCCTACTACATCTACTATGATCCTATTTTCGGAAGAAGACTACAAGGAGTGCCTAAGAACCGTATACGACACGTATATAATCCCTTAGATAAACTGAAAGAGCTAAGAGAGACTGAACATATGAGTCCGATAGAAAGAGAAGTAGTTGAATTAGCAGAAGAGATAGCAGAGAGGGCTGGAGTTCGTAGGTCAGCAATAGGAGTTACAGGTTCTGTTTTAGTAGGACTATACACGCCCACCTCTGATATAGACTTAGTGGTCTATGGGGAGAATGAAGGAAAGTGTGTGTACTCAGCACTATTGGATATGATTAGAGAGGGGAGTAAGATAAGATACTATAGTAAAGAAGAGTTAAAACGTCTCTTTTCATTTAGAGTTAAAGATACTCTAATTCCCCTAGATATTTTCCTGAAAATCGAGAAGAATAAGGTATTACAAGGAATATTTAAAAAAAGGGAGTACTTTATCAGGTTGGTCAAAAGACCAGAGGAGTTTAAGGAGAGGTATGGAGATAGAAGATATAGACCTTTAGGTAGGGTAAGACTAAGGGCACTTGTTACTGATGCCAGGGACTCTATATTCACACCATGTAAGTATATAGTGGATAATGTAAGAGTGATCTCAGGATCTTCTCCAGAACCCATTAGGGAGATAGTCTCATATAGAGGCAGATTCCGAGAACAGGCTAAGGAGGGGGATGTTGTAATAGCCGAAGGAGCACTTGAAAGGGTGGAAAACGATGAGATCTTCTATAGAGTACTCATAGGAGAAAATCCTCAGGATATACTTATCCCACATAGTAATTAATACTTCATAGAATATCAGTATTTCAATAGCTCTAGCACATCATTAAGATCAAGGTTCCAGTAAGAAATATAAATAGAGGAGTTTCGATGACTTGATGAGCGAAATACACTCAATGTACTCTCTAAGTAGGAGTGAGAAGAAGAGATTACTTGAAAAGATAAAAGAGAGCATTCCTGTTCCTGCAAACCTACCATTAGATAAACTAAATGTAACAATCCTTAAAACTAGAAGGGGATTTAACCTCTACAAAGTAGAGGATGTAATACTATTATGGGAAATAGATGATGAGATCTACCCCACAATCCTTGCCCTTCTCCTCTATAGGATTGACATACCGGGAGTAATCGTAGATAGAGGTGCAGTTCCCCATATTCTGAATGGAGCAGATGTCATGAGGCCTGGTATTGTATTCTTTAAAGGAGACTTCGAGAAGGGCGATCTAGTGGCCGTATATGAGGAGGAGAAAAGGAGAGCTATAGCCCTAGGTAGAGCCCTATTCTCTAGGAATGAGATTGAGAGTATGAGGAAAGGAAAGGTTGTGAAGAATTTACACCATATTAAGGATAAGATATGGGATCTCTGTCTCAAGTACAGTAAGCTTCGAACTTAGAGATCCACTATCTTATCCTTAAGCTCTCTAGATTGCTGATCTCATAGACCTGTGTATTTATCTTCTTCCTAAGGTAGCTCGAAAGGGCTTTTATCTTACTCTTTTCACCGTGGTTAAGTACTATAGCCTCAGGTCTAGGCTCTACTTTCTGAGCAAAGCTCACTAATTGTCTTCTATCGCTATGACCCGAGAATCCTTCTACACTATATACTTCCATGTTTATCTTCACGATCTCTAGCTTACCCTCTGGAGTCGGGAATACTACTTCTCTAAGTCCTTTCTGAATTCTTCTGCCTAAAGTTCCCTCAACTTGATAACTTACGAAGGTGAGAGTATTATTCGGATCGAACGCCAGGAGCTTTAGATAGGTCAATGCAGGTCCTCCAGTAAGCATACCTGAAGTTGCCATTATTATACACGGCTTCTGCTCTACTATGTCTAAGTGTCTCTCAGGGTCTTTGATTATATTAAATGCGTCATATTTGAAGGGGTTCTCTCTGTAGTATATCTCATCTCTTATACTCTTCGAGAGGTACTCTGGGTAGGCTGTGTGTATTGCTGTAGCCTCACCTATCATTCCTTCGATGAAAACCGGGACCTCTGGAATAAGCTTACGTTTCATAGCATCGGCTAACACTAATAGTATTTCTTGAGCTCTCCCCACGGCTAGTACGGGGATTAGTACTATACCGTTCCTCTTTATAGTCCTATTTATTATAGTGAGAAACTCGAGCTCCGTCTCCTCCCTAGAGGGCATTACATCATTAGGACCTCCATAGGTACTCTCCAGAATTAGGAGCTCTATTCTGGGGAATACATGAACTGCGGGATCTAAGAGCCTTGTCCTTCCAAATTTAAAATCACTAGTATAGACTATGTTACACAGACCATTTCCTACATGTAGGTGTACCATAGCTCCTCCTAGTATGTGTCCAGATCTGTGGAGCGTAAGCTTTACATCAGAAGCTATGTCAGTAACTTCCCCATAGTTTAGTGTTATAGTATGAAGTATACAGTCTACTACATCTCTTTTAGAGTAGATAGGTCTCTTACCCTCTTTTATGCTAACATCTACATAGTCGTCCTGAAGGAGCTTCATTAGGTGCAAGGTAGGCTCTACAGTGTAGACAGGCCCTCTGTAACCATACTTAAATAGGTATGGAGCAAATCCACAGTGGTCTAAGTGCGCGTGCGTTATTACAACGGCATCTAGTTCATCTACGAAACAATCCATAGCATCTAGGTATGGATATTCATCTCTTCCCTGAGAGGGCTTTATTCCTACGTCTAAGAGTATTTTACTCTCTGAGGTTTCAACAAGAATAGCACTTCTTCCGACTTCTTCAAAGCCCCCTAATGCCGTTATCCTCACTCTAGCATCCTTGAAGAATACATCCCTATGGATCCTCTGACCTACTTCCCTCAAAAAGCTTCTCCTCTCAGTAGCCTTAGTTCTAAAGTAACTTCTGATCTCACCTATAACTTTAGATTCAATAGGCGGTTTTCTGAGGATCTTAGGCCTCCAGAGGGTAGTCTCAAATATTTTCATTCTCAGAGAGGCATTCTTTCCAATGACATAACCGGGTTTCAGGGCTTCAATCTCCACCTCTCCTATCTCCTCATTAAAATATATGTCTGTTATCTCAGCTTCTTTTGGTACTATTTTTCTTATTATCTCCTCAGCTCTTGCCTCATTCATTCTCACTTTCGGATCTGGTCTCACTTCTATTCTCTTCTTTATCAGCTTAGCTATCTTCTTAACAGTCTCATCTGCTCTCTTCATTAGAAATATAGGGTCTGAGCAGTATAGTACTATTCTAGGACCTTCAAATTCTATTTTAGTCACTCCTACCTCTCTGGGTATGTGCTGTACTATAGTAGTCCTTATAACCTCTAATAGTCTATCTGAATACATTTGACTTAAACCTCTTCTCTATTTTAATGAGTATGGAGGCACACCTCTTCTAAAATATCCAATAGTGGTTAGTTTAGCAGGCTTATAAATGTTACCTGTAATTACATAAATCCTACTATTACTATACATAGGAGGCTATTACCTCATCAGTTAATTCTCTAACTCCCTCTTTATCGACTATAGCAACATCTATGCCCTCACCACTACCAGGATCTACCTTCATAGCTGCATTCACTGCTTTTACAGCTAATTTTACAGCACTATCTGTACTCATGTCTGGCTTATACTCAGATTCTAGAATTCCAAGTGCTATTGGTGTTCCACTTCCAGTAGCTATATACTTCTCCTCTGTAACCGTGCCAAACCAGTCTATAGTGTACAATGCTGAGCCGATATCGTCTACACCTCCAACTATCATTTGAACTATGTAGACATATGGTCTAGCACTAAACAATAACACAGATGCAAGTGATGCTAAAGTCCTTATCCTAATAGGCCTTCCCGTATTGAACTTATAGAGTCTAGCCTCAGCTCTCAACTCATCTACGACTTTTTGGGCATCACCTACAGCGCCAGCTATAGTAACCGCTACATGATCATCTATTTTCAGGATTTTCTTTCCCCTCCTATGCGCGATAAAGTATCCACTTGTGACTCTCCTATCTGTAGCTAGTACTACTCCTTCAGTATATCTTAAGCCTACTGTAGTAGTACCTTTGTACACGTTGATCATTTGTTTTAGGCGCCTTGAGTGCTCATTTTCCATGAAGTACAAAACCAACACCACTAAATCCACTCATTCGAGTTAATATCTTTTTCCTTTTCAAAACCCAAGTTATATAACTCATTTGTATTTCTGTGGTTGTTCCTCGGATAGGTCTTATTAAAGCTCTCCTACTTAAGTGAGGTGATCCCGCTTCTAATATATTTATCAATCCTATGTTTATAGCCTTTTAGAGTTCCTCCTAGAGTGTATTTTTGTATTGCACTCTAGGTCTTATTACTCCTGGTCTTCCCCTATGCTTCATTTCACCAGGTATTGGTGATGAGACTATTTTGCTAGTCCTCTATCCATGTCATGAGGTGCTCGAAGTTACGACTTCTCACATATTTTAGCCATGTTAAGAACCTCCTCTAACCAAGTGAAAAATTTCTAAGGTCATCAGGTACTTAATATATAGATAGTAATGAGGATTAGGGAGTTCAAAGACTATGAAGTATACTCTCGCATAGTAGTACCTCCTAGCATCCCTTTTATCATCAGGTGCGATGGAAGAAACTTCCATAAGCTAGAGAAGATATTGAACTTAAAACGTCCCTTTGACGAACGCTTTATGAAGTGTATGGTTGAGGCCTCTAAGGCTCTATTTCACGAAGGATTTAATCCATCCTTAGCCTATGTATTCTCAGATGAAGTAAACTACGTATTTACTTCAGGTTCTATGTTCAATAGACGAGTGGAAAAACTAGACTCTATTGTAGCTGGAATCCTAAGTAGTGCACTTACTCTTGAGATTGCAAGGAGATTTAACATAGAAGTGGTAGTATCCTTTGATGCTAGGGTGATTCCTGTTAGACTAGAGGAAATTATAGAATACTTAGCATGGAGACAAGCTGTATGTTGGAGAAATTGTTTGAACGCCTATGCCTTTAAAGTTATTACCGATAAGAACATACCACCAAGAGAGGCACAGAGAAGGTTGAGTAATCTGAAGGGGAGGGATCTTCACGAACTTATCTATAAAGAGGCGGGAATTAATGTAGCTAAAGTTCCATCTTGGCAGAGAAGAGGAGTGATTGTTAAATGGAAATTAGTACCTAAAGAGGGATATGATAGAGTGAAAAAGGAGAAGATAGTCGTATATCGTAAAGTTCTAGAGGAGGAGTGGGAGCCACCGCTCTTTACCGAGCCAGAGGGAGTCTCGTTATTGAGACATATGTTAAAAGGTCTTTGATTTGAGGATAGGAGGATGGTATGAGAAGAGGATAGAATATCATTTGACCTTCTTTTTCTTAATAATCTCATGCAGTCTCTCGATCTCATCTCTTAGAGTCAACATAAGTTCTTCTAACTCTTCTTTAGGCCTTGTAGTATCCTCTAGCCCCTCTTCCCTAATTATATCCCCAGAATAGATCTCATCTTTAAAATCTATAGGTTCTTCCATCTTCTCTAGGCTCTGTAGTGTAGTTTCAACAAGTTCTGTAGCCTCTGTAGGGGCTTCAGTAGATTCTGCGGGAGGGGACACTTTGCTGGGCTTTTCTATGGAGAGCTGTTCTTTAGGTGTAGGTAGATCTCTAGAGATTGGAGTCATACGCTTATCTGCGGGTTTTAGTAGCTCGGTAATACTGGTGCCTCTTGGAGCTTCTTGCATTTTCTCCTTTACGATCTTCCTTATACTCACCTGCCTACTTTCCAAGGGTTTACTTGGAGCTTTAGGTGTAAGTGTACTTTTTAACTGTAGGTAGATTAAGATTATGCACACGGAATAGCCTATGAAGGATGATAGATGAAATATTGTAGTATAGAGATTAACTTGTACGGCAAGAGAGTACACTATGAGAAAAGATAGAGTATGTATTGAGATGATATAGAGTAATAACTTCCTAGGAGGGAGGTCATCAGCATCAACATTCACTTCGAGAATACGTCTTAAGCGTATTGTACATGCTGTAGCTGTTAATACCAATACAACATTAAGTACGAATATCATAGTATAACTTTCTGAAATATACTTACCAATATAGCCTAAGTATCTTATTGTAAAATCTTCACCTTTATAGAATTTTAAGGGAATTACTAGTATGAACGCTAATGGAATTATTACTGCTAACCATTTTAACCTACCTTCCTTGCATTCATACTCTGCACATTCTAGGCCCTTACATAAGAGGACATATGTAACTCCCATAAGAAGTGTCGAGAAGAGGAGAAGAACAGCATGGCCTTCAGTACCGGGATTGCTCAGTATACTCCTGTAGAGGAAAGTGATATTAGGTAATAAGATGTATATAAGTATGAGAGCGAGGAATTTCTTCATATTTTAAACGCCTCGAAATATTTTGATACAGTATCTGTAGCTAGCGAGTATACTATCCCTCCTAGTGCTAGATTAAGACCCAGATAAAATAATATATTGAACCTAGCTTCTCCTTCCATTAGGTATATAGCTATGGCATTGGATATCGCTATCAGGACAATCATTAACATGAAGTATAAATTAAGCTCTGATAATGCCAATACTGAGCTCGTCCCTAGGATCTTAGAGAGTATTCCTGTAAACCTATGGAAGAAGGCGAGAATGGCATTCATTACTCCACATATTGCACTGAGGACTATATAGAGTGGTATTACTAATCCTCTGAAGTATCCTACCACATGTGATCTCCTCTTTCTTAAAGTAGTCATAGTAACATAGAAGGAATCTATAACCCTTCCGCACTCCTCTATATTACCCCCCAAGAGCATACTATCGAAAAGTATAAAGTTAAGTCTCTTAATGAGTTTACTATTAGTTTCATCTTCAAACGCTCTAAAGCATTCTTCATATCTAAATCCCATATTTATCCTAGAAAACATTTTTCTCAAGGGCTTATTTAGGACACCATAATCCGTTATGAGACAGGCTCTTAGACAGTCATATAAAGGTACGTTGGAAGAGTAAGACGTATTGAAGTTTCTTAAGAAGAGGTAGTATTTTTCCTCCATCTTCTTCACCCTTCTTAGAAATATCTTACCACATATTCCTGGTATTAGCATACTTATGCCTAAGCATAGGGTAAAGTAAAGAAAATTATCATTAATTAGATAAACTCCTCCCATGAGGCTTCCAATGGAGGGTGATATTATCGATAGTATCTCAATTAACAATCTTTTCTTTGATTTGTTCCTGACCCTAGCAAGTATGTGTTCTGCTCTAGATAGTTTCTGTATTACGAGTGATAGCATTAGGGATGCTAGAGGAATACTAACAACCACTATTAAGGGTACTGTAAGGGGGAGAGCTGTCAACATTGCTGTAAGGAGAACTGAGATTATGAGTAAAGTGGATGAGGATTCTACAGATATGAAAGCATCAGATATGTGCTTCAGTCTATCGATATTCCGCTTGAAGATATCTTCATAGAGTGTCAGATGCTTTACATACTCCCTCTTAATAAAATGTTCTATAGGTTCACCACCTTCGATAGATTCTGAAAATCTTTGAAGAAATTCCCTTAAACTCCTAGATTTCACATTATCGGCCATTCTTCTCAGAACCCTAGACATAGGCATATTCCAATGTCTTACTAGAACGTTTATCTTATTGAATACACTCCGTATAGCGGGAAATACATGGGCCTCTGATACCTTTTTTATCAGAACATCTCTTTCAAGAGGAGCCGTGGCTAGGCACCTCAGGTAAAGGAGGAAGTAGAGGAATTCATCCTCTAGATCAGAGAAAGCTAATCTCTTTAGTCTAAAGCGCATAATTACCACCTCTACTGGCAATGCTATCTAAATATTCGAATGCCCTCTTGGTTCCGATATTGTATATCACTCTAATGATATTCCATACCTTATAGAAGTCGGTAATGTTCAGTTCCACCATGTAATCTAATATACTAGCTCTTAGCTCAAGTTCTTTATATACTCTCATTAGATCGCTTCTAGGGATACCCATTCTCCTAGCTATTATATTCTCCAGGATGTAGCTACTCCCAAGTCCTCTAAAGATAAATTCATCGGTTAGGGGATTCCAAGAGATCACCTCAACAAAATCTATACTGTCTTCGGTGGGATTATAGCCTAAGATCTCATTTATAGAGAATACTCTCCTTTTCATTTTACCTGTTTCCTCGTCTTGAACTAGTCCCTGAAATACCACTAAATTTAGATTATCCAGGTTAGTCTTACTAACATTCATAGGCGGTCCTGTTAATCTGTGGATCAGGGCCCCCATGTTAGAGGCGTGAAAAGTCGAGAGTATCGGATGGCCTGTTTGCATAGCTTGAAAGGCTATGTACGCCTCTCTTCCTCTAATCTCACCAACTATTATGTAATTAGGTCTTTGCCTTAGTGCAGCTTTCAGTAACTCGTACATATCCACAACTCCCATTCTAGAGGTCTCTGCTACCGCACTCCCCCTAACGACCTCTCTAATCCAATTAGGATGCGGAAGTACTACCTCAGCGACCTCTTCAATAGAAACTATTTTCCAATTAGGGTTTATGAATGTAGTTGAGGCATTCAGATTTGTAGTTTTTCCGCTAGCTGTACTGCCTACAAAAAATATGCTTAGTCCATTCTCTAATGCCATCCATAGGTATGCTGCGATAGTCGAGTTCAAAGTCCCCAGTTTAATGAGCTCTATGATACTCATAGGCTTTGAAGGGAACTTTCTTATAGTCAGATTACTCCCTCTAAGACTTATGTCCTTTCCGTATACGATATTTACTCGTGATCCGTCGGGTAAGGTTGCATCTACTATAGCCCTTCTTATAGATACAGGTTTTCCTATACGCTCACTTAACCTAATTATGAACTTATCTACTTCATCATAACTTTTGAATCCCACTGTACTCTCTAGAAGACCGAAGATCTTGTGATGCACAAAGATAGGACCTATACCACTTATCGAAATATCTTCAAGATAGGGATCTCTTATAAATGGTTCTAATATGCCCATTCCTATAAGATTACAATAAAGTTCATATTTCAGCGTGTCATAGAGATTCCTATCTATTCGTAGTCTTCTAATAGCATCCTCTAGTAACTTATCTAATATCTCCTCTTTCTCTTTAATATTCCTAGGAATGCATTTTTCGTCGATCATTTTCATTATGTAGGATTCTACTTTATTCACTATTACTCTTTCTCCAGGAGGTAATCTAGGTTCTATGGGATGGTATACTAGGACGAAATCTTCCCGTGGGTATATGTGTATGTATACAGGGTCTCCTACAGGGTATATAAGATTAGGGAATCTTATCTTAGCCATGTCCCTGCTTAAGGTTTTAGCTAGGCATGGCATTCTACCTTGAGCCTTAAGTTTACTTATGTATTCGAGGAGGTGCCTGTTTCTCTCTAATATCTTCAACCACTCTTCTGTAATCTCTCTTTGTGCAGTACAGGTATCACACTTTATAAATCCGGGAGAGGTTAAACATATAGGCGTATGACCTTCTTCGTGTTCTACCATAAGTATCGCCTATACCTTTACTTGTGAGAAGGGGAGGACTTTAATTCCGAATACCGGATCAACTTCGAATGTAACTACATTATTCACACTCTTATAAGCTCCTCTAAGCTTGGCAACTTCTAATAATCTTACATTCCTTCCTGATAGTTCTTTTTTGTAGAATATGATGTGCCCATCACATATTGATCTTATCCTTATGAACATTTCATCTGAAAAAGCAAATGGGTGTATGGTTATGATACACATTATACCTTTAATGTCCACCAAGTTCCTCATCTCTGATAGAAAATCTAACACATAGTGAGATTGTGCGTGCGTTGCTATATACGTTAGAGAGTCTATTATTACTACATCACTATTAACCATGTGTTTAATGTACCTGAGGAGTACGCCTAAGTACTGCTTGGACACCTCTTCATTCCACTGGATCCCCTTTACATGGATTGTAATTATTTTCAAATGACCCTTCATAAAATAGGAATCTACATTCCAGTTCAGACTGGCCATCTGTGCTAGTAAGCTCTTAACCGTATTTTCAGTAGTTATATACGTCACTCTCATCCCTTTCGTAAGCGCACTCCATGCCAAATGTTGAACGAAAACACTCTTTCCAGTATCATTAGCACCTTCAATCAGTATTAAAGAGGATTTAGGAATTCCTCCTATAACCCTATTCAGTTCTTGATTATTTAATATCAGGGCTTCACTATTCTCCGCACTCATGTTATCACACCACCTAGGTTCCTAGTCCACTCCATATAGCCGTATACCCATCAGGAGTGGCTACAACTATTACTACTGTATAGTTTTTATCTATAGCACTGCTAAGAGAAGCATTAACTTCCATAATTTCACAGGGATCAAGTGCGCCACTTCCAGTAGAGGGCCTGAGGGGATTAATGGCTTCCATGAATGTCCTAGTAATAGCCCAATATCCTTTCTTAGGTTCTCTGTTATATAGGAGATACTCTATACGATAGTCTTCAACTACCGGTTTATACTTTACTATCAAGTCGATGTACTTAAAATCTCTAAGGAAAATCGAGTTATGACCAGTATTGCTTATATTCATTATAATATTGGAATCCTCTATACGAACGTCACTTATACTTATGCCCGTCCTTAATCTGTTACAGTGATTATCTCCCAGATCATTAATACTCTCGTACACAGTTCTCCATTGATATATGTTAGTCTTATATACAATCGTGAACATCATTAGAAGTATCAGCGTCATTATAGCAGTTGATAAAACTGTCGAAAAGCCCATACTCCCACCTAAATGGAAAATATGTAATCATCACGAACACCATTATAAGTTACAAAGAGTACATAGTAATCACCAGAATCGAGTGTGTAATTTAGATATATTGTGATTTCAAGAGTTTCACTAGGCTCCCATCTATTATCATCGTCACCATTAGTAAGGGAGAAGTTCCAACATGGGGGAGTATCGCCATAGCCTATCATTTGTGCTTCATTTACTTTTCCGAAGAATAGGTTTGCTAGGGGTATCTGCCTAACATCTATCGGGTTAGCTCCTACATTCTTGATCCACACTTTGACTGTGGAAGGGGATGAATTTATTGAAAATATGATCTCGATTTGTGTTCCTATTCTATCCTTCATACTGATCATCGCACTTCTGTAGCTCTGATCCATTAGCGATATTTGAGGAAGAATTGCAGCTACAAATGTAGTCGAGGCTAGTACAGAGGCTATCGTCAGAATTGCCTCTACTACGATCCTACTCATTCTACAACCCCTCTAAGCTTTCTCACGAGTATAGAGTAATCTTTGAGTACCTCTTTCATTGCGAGGGTCATGGCTAGTATAATGCCTTCACTTGAATCCCTTTCTAAGAGGTCGAGTAGAGAGAGAACTATCATATGATCTAGTGCCTTAGTGCTTGGATCACTACTTTCTATAGTACTGGTTACACTAAGTTGTGTAGCTAGATTACGTGTGACTCTTTCTAGTGTGGACGCTACTTCAGAGCTTATCCAACCTTCTCTGATATACATCCCAAGAGCTTTAATAGCGCCTTCGAGACCAAATTTATACAATAAGAATACAGAGACAAGTAGTACTTTTAAGGAGGAATGGGCACCCTTCAGGTTTTCTCTTCTATAATCTGTTCTAGTTTCTATAGTAAAAGTCTTATCTCTTGGAAATTCTCTTTCTAATCTAAAGACCTCCTGTGAAGGACTTGTATTAGGCTTAGATTTATTCTCTCTTCTGTACTTCTCTCTTGATCCTTCTTCATGGGATTTTCGAACCATCTCCCCACCTGTCTCCAGTACTGCCTTTAATATGTTAAAGGGATTTTCTAGCTCGGATATTAGAGCTCTTATATCGAGAACTGTTCTCTTAACAACCTCTGAGAGATCATCTAATCTATTCTCAAGTTTTGTAATCCTATCCTGTAAATTTCTATAAGCAATACTTTGAGTGGGGAGTGGAGTTCGTACTTTAGTATTCTGACTGGGTAATCTTATACTACTATTTCTATCGTTAGAAACTATATCTCTAACTCTTGTGAGCTTATCATGACTCATCAAGCCATCCTCCTTAATTATTACATCAACAAATGATATTTAAGTCTTCTGCTTTAATTAACAATATACTAAATAGTGACTATATATAGCTTTATATTACATTAACCATTCATTATAAATGCAAATTTAAAAGTATATAATGCATCCATTTCAAATAACTATCAATTTCATATATATATGTCTAATTTCAAATTTTTAGACTTACAATTGCCTGAATATTCGTTTAGAAGAATGCATATAAAAAAACTAATCTAGTATCATCACCTTATCTATTACCCCTGGTATAGTCCTCTCGATTATCAGTGGAGCACCTACAGGTGCTTTTATTTCAATTCTGAACTTCGCATACTCTCCTAGGAATACGTCTGTTCCGTATTCGTTCGCTAGTTCTACTATATCTATTGTTATCTTAAACTTCTCCCCTTCTTCTAAGAAGGTATCGCTATCTCCTACTATCTGTGTCACAGTACAAAGCGTACTATTATCGTAAATATTGTCTATTGAAGTTTTAGTATTGGCATAGAGTATCGTGAGCCTCCCTACTCTGAGATCCATGGGCTGTTGTCCAGTAGATAGTTTTATATATATGACAATAGATGTAACGTTATTTAGGGTACCTGTACTAGATGTAGTAAAGCTACCTGGAGACCCAGTTACTCTTCCACCATATGCTATAACGCTACCGTCGAGTTCAATAGCTGAGGCCGCCTCTTTTAGTCCACCTGATATGACACCTTTAGCCCTTTCTCCAGCGAAGAACCCCATGCTGAGTATTATAAAGGCAAAGGCAGCAGCTACTATTACGAAGGCTATTAATATTATCGCTGTCTCTATACCAGTTATGGCTTTTTTGGACTTCAGTACCTTTATTATTTTCATCTTCATCACATATAATACTTATAGCTTATATATAATTTTTTCTTTTGTTATTCTATGAACTCTAAGAAGTAATTATATCAAATAATCCTTACATAAAGAATTCATACGAACACTATGATTATCTTATTGCAATTTTCTCATAAAATATATATAATACATCATTTAATAATAGTATGGTGAAAGGCTTGAATAAATTAGGAGTGAGCCCTGTAATAGCAGTACTACTATTGGT